>DBME01000053.1 GCA_002298155.1 Holophagaceae bacterium UBA706
GCCCCCCACCGGGCGCCTCAACAAGATCCTGGTGCTGGACAAGAAGGTCGCCACCGGTTCCAGTGCGGCCTTCCATGGCCAGAAGTACGGCGGGGTCTTCGCGCTGCGGGCCACCCCGGCCCCGGGCCATACCCCCGAGGAGCTCGAGCCCCTGGTCTACGCCGAGCTGGAGCGCATCGCCAAGGAAGGCCCCACCACCGAGGAGCTCACCCGCTTCAAGACGGCCACCCAGGTGGGCTTCTACTCCCGCCTGGAAAGCAACACCGGCGTGCGCGAGACCCTCGCCCAGGCCCTGGCCGTGGGCACGGTGAAGGACTTCCAGGAAGCCCTCCCGCGCCTCCAGGCCGTGACCGTGGAGGACGTGCAGCGCGTGGCCCGGCAGTACTTCGGGCGCAACGGCCGCAATGTCCTCATCACCCATCGAAAAGGCGGTGACCGGCCCGCCGGGGCCGCCCCCGGTGGGCGTCCCGCCATGCCTGCCCAGGCTCCCAAGACGGAGGTGAAGTGATGTCGATCCGGATCGCCGCATCCCTGGCCCTGGTTTCCGGGCTCCTGTCCGCCCAGGCCATCCCGCCCCGCCCNNCAAGACGCCGCTGGCCAAGGAGTTCAAAGCCAAGCTGCACAACGGCATTCCTGTCTACCTCGCCCCTAACGGCAAGGAGGGCACGCCCCTGGTGCGCATCACCGTCTCCTGGAAGGGGGGCGCCTACCTGGATCCCAAGGGCAAGGAGGGGCTCGCGCAGCTCTTCGGGGCGCAGCTCGTGCAGGGCGGCAGCACCGCCCTGGAGGCCGCCAAGCTCGAGGACCGCCTGGAGGCCATGGCCGCCACGCTGACCTCCTCCACGGGCGACACCACGGGTGCCCTCTCGCTGCAGGTCCTGGACATGGACTTCGACGCGGGCCTGGCGCTCCTCATGCAGTCCCTGGAAGGCCCCGCCTTCGCCCAGGACCGCCTGGACCTGGCCAAGCGCCAGGCTCGGCAGGCCCTTTCCCGGCGCAACGACGCGGTCACCGGCATCGCCTCGTACCAGTTCAACTTCCTGCTCTTCGGGGAGGACCACTTCGCCTCCGCGGACATGACCGCGGCCAGCCTGGACGGCATCACGCGGGAGGACCTCCTGGCCTTCCACGCCCGGCTCCTGCATCCCTCCAACCTGGTGGTGGCCGTGTCCGGCGCCTTCGACCGCAAGGCCATGCTCGACAAGCTGAACAAGACCCTGGGCGCCCTGAAGGCCGGCAAGGCCGCGCAGGTGAGCCCCAAGGTCCCCGCGCCGTCCTTCCAGCGCACCCCCGGCATCTATTTCACCGCCAAGGACGCCCCCCAGGCCATGGTCAACTGGGCCCTGCCCGGCCTGCGCCGCAGCGATCCGGATTGGCACGCCGCCTACGTCATGAACCAGGTCCTGGGCGGCCCCGGCTTCACCAGCCGCCTCATGAAGACCATCCGCTCCAACGAGGGCCTCACCTACGGCGTCTACAGCGGCATGGGGGCGGGTCCCTACTGGCGCGGCGACATCGTGGGCCGCATGCAGAACAAGAACCGGTCCGTGGCCTACGCCCTGCGCCTGGCCCTGGCCGAGATGCAGAAGCTCAAGGACGCGCCCCCCACCGAGGAGGAGCTGCGGGTCATCAAGGACGGCATCATCGAGTCCTTCCCCAGCCAGTGGCCCAGTCGCCAGGCCATCGCCGGCCGCTTCGCCGAGGAGAACCTGCAGGGCTGGTCCGAGGACTGGTGGGCGGACTTCCGCGAGAAGATCCAGGCCGTCACCCCCGCCGACGTTCAGCGCATGGCGAAGAAATACCTGGACCTGGACAAGCTGGTCATCCTGGCCGTGGGCCGCGAGTCCGAAGTGCTCCCGGGCGATCCCGATCATCCCGGCGCCTTCAAGGACGTGGCCAAGCTGCCCTTCGTGCAGCTGCCGCTGCGGGATCCGCTGACGCTGAAGCCCCTGAAGTGACGGGCTGAAGCCCTGGAGTTTGAATTTCGAGAATGGGGAAGCCCCGCTGGCCGGGGCTTCTCTATTTTTGCGAAGGGCGCGGGCGAAGCATTTGGACGAAAATAGGGGAATGAACCGCTTCCTCCAGGTTGCATTGTCGCTTTGCCTCCTCGGCCCTGTCCGCGCCGAGGCGGGTCTGCGCTTCTGGACGCGCTCGGAAGCAGCCTTGAAGCAGGTCTCCGAAAAGCGCCTGGATATCCAAATCAAGGACGCGACCACCACCTTCCATGTGCGTCTGCGCGAGGTCCAGGATGGAACGAGCGTCGACATCTCTGACGGGAGGCGCGCGCGCCATATCGGCCTTGCGGGTCCCCTTGTGAAACCGGGTTCGCGTGGATGGTATTGCGTCCGGGAGCACGAGGGAGAGGGGACGGAGGGGGACATCGCCTTGTCTTTACAGGAGATCGACCCTCATGGGCCGATGACCATTCCTGTCGGCCAGGCAGAGATGGGCGAATGGAAACTGTGGCTCCTCCAATGGGACTCCGGCGGCTGTGGAATCGCGGGGATGTTCTCTTCAAACCTCATTCTGGCCCAGCATAAACCTACAGGGACTTGGGCTGCCCGCGTCGACATGGGGGTTGGCTTCCATGAGCTTCCAGGCAAGTCATCAAAGGATCCGACATTCCTGTTCGTCCCCGCCAGGCGCACCCCCAACAACTGCTGGGTGAATATACCATGGGCGTTCCAGGTCCATCAGGGGAAGGCCCGGGTTACAACGGGAACGCTGACCTACCAATGGTTTGTCGGCGCCACCGTGGCGGATACCCCCCGGCACGCACGCCACTGGGGGCACCAGGAAGTCGCGTGGCATGTGGCCTCGGTGGAGGCCCACGGCGGTGTCGCGGAAGCCTTCGCGGCCTCGCCCAGGCTCGAATCCGACTTCGACGGAGTCCTTCCGGCGCCGGGGCGTGTTCCGTTCCTATGGCGCGCCATGGTCGTCGCGGCGGGCAAGGACGGGCACTACCGCTTCATCGATGCGCGGAAAGCGGGCGACTTGGCCCGCACGGGGCAGTGGGACGTCGTGCTGGAGAAACGCCATGGCAAGGTCCTGGCCACATGGGTCGTTGAGCATGACCATGATTTCCCGCATTGCACGCCAACCAGACTCCCTCGCTGACAGGTGCCATCCCATTTGCCCAAGGAGGCACTCGCACCACCTTGTGGGTACCGGTGAAAGGCTGAAGCCCCGGAATGCCATGAACCGCCCCGGGGACCGGAGGCGGGTCAATTCATCTCAAGCGCCGATGGATCCACGACGCGAAGGCCGAGGTGCGTGGCGAAGGGGTCGAAGTCCCGATCGTCGTGCAACAAGGTGAGGCCCTTCAGGATGCAGCTGGTGGCGATCAGCGTGTCGATGGTTTTCCGGGGCGTCAGTCCCTTCCCCCTCAGAAGGCGGTAGTTCCTTGCCGCCTGTAGGGCGACCCGGGCGTCCACGAGGCCGAACGTTTCGAACGTCGCGAGCAGCTTCCGCGCCCGATTGAAATCCCGGTCGCATTGGAAGCCTTGCAGAACCTCCGCCAGGATCAGGTCCCCGACGACGAACGGCTCGACGCCCAGGTTCGCATCAAGCCAATTGGCGCCGGGGGTCGCATCGCCCCGGAAGAAATCGATCCAGACGCTGGAATCGACGAGGATCACTTGTCCTTCCTCATCTCCTCGAGATCGCCCTCCCAGATGAGCTTCCCCCGAGACCTACGGACGTCCTGCTGCCGGCGGAGGCGAAGGAGGAGCCGGAGTCCCATTTCAACGGCTTCCCGTTTGGTGGTGAGACCGGTTGCCTTCATCACGTCTCTCATAAGTACATCGTCTATAACAATATTGGTTCTCATGATGTGTATATTATTCCTTCCGAATACACATTATCGGTTCAGGGAACTCCCTTCGCAACTCCGGCGCGGCTTGCCCATTGCCCGAGATGAGTAGTGGCCTCTCCCCCACACCCCGAGCCGATGTCAGACCTGGGCGGCGCTTGGCGTACCACGCAAACTTCCCCTTTTAGGGTTCCAATGGTCCTGGCGTGAACCCGATTTGTAACTACAGTGTAGGTATGTGGCAGATCTCACCTTTTGGCGGAAAGCCTATTTCGGGAGGTTCAAAAGATGAGAAAACACTATGACTTCTCCGAGGGAAAGCCCAACCCCTATGCCAAACAGCTCAAACGGCAGGTAACCATCCGGCTGGATGAACCGACGCTCGTTTACTTCAAGTCCTTGGCTGAGGAAACGTCAATCCCCTACCAGACCCTGATCAACCTCTATCTCCGAGAATGCGCGGCATCCCAAAAGCACCTTCAGATGGCTTGGCTTAGTCCTTCCGAAGCAACCAAGGGGGCGAAACGCCCAACCATCAAGCATCCACCTGGGACGGTCCAAGCCCGTTGATGACCACGTCACCGCGGACGATGCCCTGGGCGCGGTAGGCCTCGGCAAAACCCATGGCCGCCTGCAGGAGCCATCGGAAGGACAGCTGGTGGACCTTGCCGCCCTGGTGGAAATGGCAGAAGGGGGCGCCCAGATCGTCCGGGAGATGGTGCAGCGGTTCAGCCAGGCAGGTGGCCATCAGGTACCCGGAGTTGGATGGGATTTACCAAATTAGCGATTATCTTACCGTTTTTATGCACATCCCCCCTTCCCAATGAAAGGAGGGCGGTTGGCCTCTTTCCCGCCAGCCAGGGTAACGTCTTACCAGGGCCGGCCTGGGACCGCCCACGGGAGGTTCATGTGATGCGTTGTTCACGGTGGGTCCAGATCCTTCCCCTGCTCCTCCTGGGCCTCCTGTTCGGCTGCGGTGGCGGTTCGGGCGGTGGCGCCACGCCCTCGAGCCCGGGCGCGGCTCCCGCAGGGCTGACGGCCATCGGCAGCGACGGCCAGGTGGCCCTGTCCTGGAACACGTGCCCGGGCGCGCTGTCCTATCACGTGAAGCGTGCTTCCGCTTCGGGCGGACCTTACGCGGCGGTGGCCAATCCCGTCGCCAACCGCTACGTGGACACCGGCCGCACCAACGGCACCATCTGCTACTACGTGGTCTCCGCCACCTATTCCGCCGGGGAGAGCGCCGATTCGGCCCAGGCGTCGGCCACCCCGGCACCGGGGCTGCCCACGCTGCCCGCGGAGGACGCCACCCGGAACCATGTGGGACTTAACGTCTGGTTCCTGAACGACTGGGACCACAGCTTCGCCTTCGTGGACGCCATGAAGCACGCGCGGTCCTGGTCCAACGCCGCGTGGACGGGCCCGGCGCCGGTGGATGCCCGGGGCTGGCCCACCACGGACGCCTCCACGGTCATCTACACGGGCACGCCGGCCCAGGTGAACGGCCTCCACAAGCTCGTCTTCACGGGCCAGGCCGACGTGTCCTGCATGTGGACGCCGGGCACCATCGCGCACCAGGCCTACGACGCGGCCACCAACACCACCACGGCCGACGTGACCTTCGCCTACGACGTGGCGGCCGGGGGCAGCCTGGGCCTCGTGTTCCGCAACACCAAGCGCACCGCGGCCAGCGCCGCGGGCACCGGCTTCACCAACGCCCGCCTCTACAAGCCCGGGTATCCCGCCGACGGCAGCGTGGTCTTCACCACGCCCTTCCTCGCGGCCCTGGGCAAGGCGACGGTGGTGCGCATGATGGACTGGACCCAGACCAACGGCAACCTCGTGCAGCACTGGGCGGACCGCAGGACGCCCCTGGACGCCGAACGTGCCGGCCTGCCCTACACGGGCCCCGGCGGCCAGACCTGGGCGAACTCCGCGCCCGGCGTGGCGCTGGAGCACCAGATCCAGTTGGCCAACACGCTGCATTCCGACGGCTGGATCAACATCCCCGTGGCAGCGGACGACGACTTCGTGCAGAAGCTGGCGCTGGCCCTGCGCTACGGCACGGACGGGACGAACCCGTACTCCGGACCCCAGGCGAACCCCGTCTACCCGCCCCTGGACCCCTCCCTGCGCCTCTACCTGGAATACGCCAACGAGATCTGGAACTCCGAGGGGGGCTTCGACTGCTTCGGCGTGATCCAGGACATCGTGGGCAGCCTTCCCGCGGGCCACCCCCTGCTGACCCCCGCGGAAAGCAGCATCTGGTTCAAGATGTGGCGCTACCCGGCCTACCGCATGGCCACGGTCAGCGACATCTTCCGCGGCGTCTACGGCGACACATCCATGATGAGCCGGGTGCGGCCACTGCTCATGACCCAGCAGGGCAACGCCCAGATGACCCTCGAACAGGCCCTCAACTGGCTGGACGCCTATGGGCGGACCCAGGTGCCCACGCGCACGGTGGATTCCTGGCTTTATGGCGCGGGGGGCTCCGCGTACTACGGGGTCAACACGCCGCCCGCGAACCACGCGGACCTGGACGGGTTCTTCGCGGCCGGAAACTACCCGGCCACCGCCAACGTGAAGGGCATGGGCGTGGACGCCGTATGGGCCGCGAACTTCGGCCTCAAGCGCATCGCCTACGAGGGCGGGCCGAGCCTGGACGGGTATTCGGACGTGGACGGCCGGGCCCTGGATGCCGATCCGCGCATGCAGGACCTGGTGGTGAAGACCCACGACGCCTGGTCCGCCCAGGGCGGGGACCTGCTCGTGTACTACACCCTGGTGGGCCCTCCCTCCTGGGAGTTCACCCCGGACATCACCCGCACCGACACGCCCAAGTTCAAGGCCCTGGATCAGCTCGCGGCCGCGCCCCGCGCGGCGGTGACGCTGGGGACGGCCTTGCCGGGAACCCTGGTGGGGCCGGACCTGACCGACTACACGATCCGCACCGGCTACGGCTACCCGGCCACCGTGGACGGCCTGGCCTGCCTGGGGGGCATCTCCGCCGGCCAGTGGCTCGCCCTTCCCGGCCACGCGGCGGCCGCCGCTAATCGGACGCTCACCGTGCGCGGGGCCTCCTCCGGGGGCCCCACCACCCTGCGCATCTGGATCAACGGCGTGGCCAAGGGCCAGGTGACCCTGGCCCAGGGCGACCACCTGGCCGACAGCACCGCCCTGGCCGTGGACCTTCCCGCGGGGCTGGTGGTCATCCGCCTGGAGGTGGTCAGCGGGGGGCTCACCCTCCGGTCGGTGACGGCGGCCTGAAACCCGCGACCGGTTAAAGTTGATTCCGATGGGTTTCCTTCTCGCAGTCTCCGTCATCTGGGCCCTCTCCTTCGGCCTGGTCCCCCGGGTCAGTCCCCTGGGGGCCCCCTTCGTGGCGGCGGCCCGGTCCCTGCTCGCCCTGGCCCTGTTCCTCCCCTTCGTGCGGCTACGGGGCCTGGCCCGGCGGGAGGTGCTGGCGCTGGCGGGGGTGGGGGCCCTGCAGTTCGGGCTGATGTACGTCTTCTACACCGCCAGCTACCGCTGGCTCCAGGCCAGCGAGGTGGCGCTGTTCACCATCTTCACGCCCCTGCTGGTGGCCCTGGCGGACGACGCCCTCCGCCGGCGCATGGCCTGGTCCGTGCTGGGCGTGGCGGCCCTGACGGTGGCGGGCACCGCCATCTGCGTGGGGGGGCGCTGGCGCGCGGGGCTCTTCCTGGGATTCCTCCTGGTGATGGCCTCCAATGCGTGCTTCGCGCTGGGGCAGGTGCTGTACCGCCGGCTCTCACGGCGACTTGACCNNGCCGGGGCCGCCCTGGTGACCCTGGCCATGGCCCTGCCCGCCCTGGAGCCCGCCCGGGTGCTGCACGCCACCCGGGGCCAGGTCCTCGTGCTGGCCTACCTGGGCTTGGTGGCCTCCGGGCTGGGGTTCTTCCTCTTCAACGCCGGGGCCCGGAGGTCGGACGTGGGCACGCTGGCGGTCTTCAACAACGCCAAGGTGCCCCTGGCCATCCTGGCGGCGGGGCTGGTCTTCGGGGAGCAGGTGGACTGGTTCCGCCTGCTGGCCGGGGGTGGGGTGATCGCAATGGCCCTGGTCCACAACGCCCACGTCCGCCGCGTCGAGGGTTGAGCGGGCTTACTTGCGGACCACCCACAGGTTGAGGTTCTGACCGGCGTCCGGCTTCTTCAGATTGCTCGGCATGGGGGAGGGAGCGACGACTTCCAGGTCGCCCACCTCCTGCGCCACGGCCTTGGCCAGATCTTCGAAGCCTTCGTAGAAATAGACCTTGCCTTCGTGGCCTGGGTAGCTGGAATCCTTCATCCCCATGTATTCCACCTCCACGCCCAGGCCCTTGAGCTTTTCCCCGATGGTCCTGGCATTCGCCTCCCGCTTGGCTAGATAAAGGATCCTCACCTTCGTGCCGAGGAAGATCCCCTGCCCTGCCGCGGCGGTCCGCGCCAGCCCGAAGAGGGCCCGGAAGCCCTTCACGTCGCCCACCGCCAGGGACTTCGCCTCCGGGTAGGAGCCCACCAGGGCAGCCCAGGCGGCGCCCTTCAGGTCCTGGGCATACTTGCTCGCGGCGACGGTCTCGTACTTGGCCAGGTCCCCCTGGATCTTGGTCTTCCGTTGCTGGACCGCCTCATCCTTCAGACGCTGGAGCTCGGTCTGGCGCTTGGCCTCCTCGATGTCCCGCTGGCGCTTGAGTTCCTCCAGGTGCTTGCCCTGGGTCTCCTTCTCCGCGGCCAGGGCCATGATCTGGTCCAGGCTGTCCGTGGACCGTGCGCCGCCGCCGGTGAGCCTGCCCTTCATGTCCGCGATCTGCCGGTCCAGGGCGTCCAGTTCCGCCTGCTTCCGGGCCACCTCCGCCTGTTCGCGGGCCTTGGCCTCGGCCATGTCGGCCTCGGTCTTGCGCAGCAGATCCAGCTCCTTCTGCCGGGACGCGGAGACGCCGGCCAGGTCGGCCAGCCTGTCCTGCGCCTTGGGGATGAAGACGAAGTCGCCCATGCCGTAGAGCGGCCCGAAGGCGGGCGTCTGCGCATGGCCCCGGCCCCGGGCGTCGGAGGAGACGCGCTCGCGGATGAGGACCTGGAGCTCGTTGGCCGTGATGAAGTCCGTGGCGTTCTCCAGCGCCTCGAGGAAGCGCCCCGTGAAGACGGAATGGCCCCTGGGCCCGCCGTCCAGGGCCTCCTCCCCCTTGCCGCCGGCGGTGAGCACCTGGCGCACGGGTTCCCGGGTGATCTCCTTGAGGTAGCCCAGGTCGCGGCGGGTGGCCGCGTCCACGCCGCGGGTGGTGAGCAGGCCCGAGTAGCAGGCGTCGAACACGTAGAAGACATGCTTGGCCGGGAGCTTCTTGCTGATGGTGTCCCGGATCTCGGCCATGGTGATGTTCTTGTAGATGGCGTCGGCGGAGCCGTCGTAGGGGATGAGGTAGCCCAGGTCGCCGTAGTCGCTCTTCTCCTGGTTGCCGTGCCCCGCCCAGAAGATGAAGAGCGCGTCCTCCTTGCCCATCTCCCGGGGCAGCTCGGCCGTGAGGAGGCGCATGATGCGCTCCTTGGTGGCCTCGTCGTCATACAGGGTGATGATGCGGTCGAAGTGGAAGCCTTTGGCCAGGGCCTGCTCCACGGCTTTGCCGTCCTTCACCGCGAAGGCCAGCTGCCGGTCCGCGGGGAGGTTCAGGTAGTGGTCGATGGCGATGACCACCGCGAAGGTCCGGTCATAGAGCCTGACCTCCCCGGCCTGGAGGGTGGCGGGGTCGCGGGCGGTGACGGTGATGCCTCGGGTGTCGCCGCCCAGGAGGGACGGCACGGCGATCAGGGCCGCACAGGCGATACGCAGGGTCAGGGAGGCGGGAAATGCCTTGGACACGGGGCGCTCCTGAACGGGAAGTCAGGCTGAAGCTTGACGCCAATCCGGGCCAAAGGCCATGGGAACAGAAGCCTTGGCCTACCTGAAATACTCCACGCCGGCCCGGAAGATCTCCATGTCCTTGTCGCCCGGCACGTTGAACCAGGTGTTGGACGTGAAGCGCTCGGGGTGGGCCATCTTGCCCAGGACCCTGCCGTCGGGGCTGGTGAGGGCCTCGATGGCCAGGGCGCTGCCGTTGGGGTTGTACTCCAGGTCCAGGGTCGGCTGGCCTTCGGGGTCCACGTACTGGGTGGCCACCTGGCCGCGGACCATAAGACCGTCCAGCACGGAGCGCGGACCCACGATTCTCCCTTCGCCGTGGGCGATGGCCACGGTGTGGATGGCGCCGGGCTCCAGGCGGCTCAGCCAGGGGCTGGCATTGGAGACGACCCGTGTGCGGGCGAAGCGGCTGGCGTAGCGCAGGCTGTTGAAGGTCAGGGTGGGGCTGTCGGGGCCCAGGTCGCAGATCTCCCCGCAGGGGACGAGCCCCAGCTTGATGAGGGCCTGGAAGCCGTTGCAGATGCCCAGCACCAGGCCGTCCCGGCGCCGGAGGAGGTCGTGCACGGCATCCTTGACCTTCGGGTTGCGGTAGGCGGCGGCGATGAACTTGCCGCTGCCGTCGGGCTCGTCGCCGGCGGAGAAGCCGCCGGGGATCATGAGGATCTGGGAGCGGGAGATGGCCCGCGCCATGGCCTCCAGGGAGTCCTCCACCGCCTGGGCGTCCAGGTTACGGAAGACCACCGTCTCGGTCACCGCGCCGGCGCGCTCGAAGACCTGGGCCGTGTCGTACTCGCAGTTGGTGCCGGGGAAGACGGTGAGCACGACCCGGGGCCGGGCCACGGTGATGGCGGGCGCCTTGCGGGGCGCCGGGGGATGGGGGGCGAAGGCCGGCAGGGCCGGCACCCCGCCCTCGATGCGGGTGGGGAAGACGGGCTCGAGCGGGGCCTCCCACACGGCCATGGCGCGTTCCAGGGGCAGGGTGAGGCCCGGCAGGCGGATCTCGCCGGTGTCCCGGGTGGCGCCAAGACGGGTCCAGGCCAGACCCTCCAGGGCCTCCTCGGGGTCGGCGGCCATTTCCAGGATGAAGGCGCCGGGGCGCGGGGCGAACCAGTGGGAGGCCTCCCGGGCCTCCAGGTCGATGCCCACGCCGTTGCCGAAGGCCATGACGGACACGGCGGGGGCGATGCCGTCCAGGCCCACGGTGCGGGCGGCGAGCACCTTGCCCTCGCGCACCAGGGCGGCGACCCGGGCGAAGGTCTTGTCCAGGGCCTCCCAGTCCGGCAGGGCCTCCCCGGTGCGGGGCAGATCCACCAGGACCACGTCGTGGCCGGGGCCCTTGAATTCGGGGCTGGTGACCTGGTCGGCGCGCACCACGTCCACCGCGAAGGCCACGAGGGTGGGCGGCACGTCGAGGTCCTTGAAGGTGCCCGACATGGAATCCTTGCCGCCGATGGCGGGCGTGCCCATGGCCATCTCGGCGTGGAAGGCCCCCAGCAGGGCCGCGAAGGGCTGGCCCCAGCGCCGGGGATCGTCCCCGGGACGGCCGAAGTATTCCTGGAGGGTGAAGCGGAGCTTGCGGTGGTCCGCGCCCACGGCCGCCAGACGGGCGGCGGCGACCACATGGGCCCACACGGCCCCGTGGAAGGGGCTCCAGCGGCTCAGGGAGGGAAGGAAGCCGTGGCTCATGGCGCTGGCGGTGAGGGTCTCGCCGCCCTCCACCGGGAACTTGGCCACCATGGCTTCGGACGGGGTGCGCCGCAGGCGGCCGCCGAAGGGCGCCAGCACCGTCCCCGCGCCGATGGTGCAGTCGAACTTCTCGCCCAGGCCCCGCTGGCTGCAGGCGTTGAGGTCGGCGAGGCTTCCCAGCCAGCGCGCCTCCAGGTCCTTGGCCTCCACCGGCGGGTGGGCGAAGGGCGCGGTCTCGGAATGGGGCGCGGCAATGCTCACCCGGGCCCGCTGGGGGGCGCCGCTGGTGTCCAGGAAGGCCCGGTCCAGGTCGGCGATGGTGCGTCCGCGCCAGACCATGCGCAGCCTGCGCTCCGCGGTGACCTCGGCCACCACCGTGGCCTCGAGGTTCTCCTCGGAGGCCAGGCGGAGCAGCTCGGCGGCGTCCTCGGGGGACACCACCACGGCCATGCGCTCCTGGCTTTCCGCGATGGCCAGTTCGGTGCCGTCGAGGCCCTCGTACTTCCGGGGCACGGCGTCGAGGTTCACCACGAGGCCGTCGGCCAGCTCTCCGATGGCCACGGCCACCCCGCCGGCGCCGAAATCGTTGCACTTCTTCACCAGGCGGCAGAAGTCCGGCTTGCGGAAGAGGCGCTGGAGCTTGCGCTCCATGGGGGGATCGCCCTTCTGGACCTCGGCCCCGCAGGTCTCGATGGAGTCCTCGGTGTGGGCCTTGGAGCTGCCCGTGGCGCCGCCGATGCCGTCCCGGCCGGTGCGGCCGCCCACGAGGATGATCACGTCGCCGGGAACCGGCTCCTCGCGGCGCACCTGCGCCCTGGGCACGGCGCCCACCACGGCGCCGATCTCCATGCGCTTGGCCACGTAGCCGGGGTCGTAGTACTCCACCACCTGGCCGGTGCACAGGCCGATCTGGTTGCCGTAGGAGGCGAAGCCCTGGGCGGCCTCCTGGGTGATCTTGCGCTGGGGCAACTTGCCGGGGAGGGTCTCGGCCACGGGCACCCGCGGGTCCCCCGACCCGGTGACGCGCATGGACTGGTAGACGTAGGACCGCCCGCTGAGGGGATCGCGGATGGCCCCGCCCAGGCAGGTGGCGGCGCCGCCGAAGGGCTCGATCTCCGTGGGATGGTTGTGGGTCTCGTTCTTGAACATGAGGAGCCAGGGCTCCCGGCCCCCGGGGGCGGCCGTGTTGTCCACGTCCACGATCACCGAGCAGGCGTTGATCTCGCTGGTGACCTCCTGGTCCTCCAGTTTGCCGGCCTTGCGCATGGCCCGGGCGGGGAGCAGGGCGATGTCCATGAGGCATTCGGGCCGGTTCGGCACCTCCGCCCCGAAGACCTTGGCCCGCAGCTCCCGGTAGTCGCCGTAGGCGCGGCGGATGGGCCGGGACAGGGGCCCCTCCTCCACCTCCACCTCGGTGATGCGGGTGAGGAAGGTGGTGTGGCGGCAGTGGTCCGACCAGTAGGTGTCCAGGAGGCGCAGCTCGGTCTCGGTGGGATCGCGGCGCTCGGCGTCCCGGAAGTAGTCCTGGGTGTGCACCAGGTCCTCGCGGGTCATGGCGAGGCCCATGCGCTCGCGCAGCTCCCGCAGGAAGGTCTCGCCGCCGCGGATGAAGCCCTCGACGGAGGGCACGTCCCCGGGGGCGGGCAGGACGGGGCTCAGGGTGGCGGGCTTGAGGGGGGAGGCTTCGCGGCTGTCCACGGGGTTGACCAGGAAGCCGCGGACGCGGTCCAGATCACCGGGTTCCAGGGCGCCCCGGAGCACGTACACCCGGGCGCCGGCCACCACGGGGCGGGCCCCGTGGGAGAGGAGCTGGAGGCACTGGGCGGCGCTGTCCGCCCTCTGGTCGTACTGGCCGGGCAGGTATTCCACCGCCAGGGCCGTCTCGCCGGGACCCAGGGGCAGTTCCTCGTCGTGAACCATGTCCACGGGCGGTTCCGCGAAGACCGTCCACCGGGCGGCGTCCAGATGGGCGTCCGAGAGGCCCTGCACGTCGTACCGCACCACCAGGCGCACCCCTTCCAGGGCGCGGATGCCCAGGAGGTCGCGGAGGTCATGGAGGAGCTTGCCGGCCTCCACCGCGAAATCCGGTTTCTTCTCCACGAAAAGGCGGCGGATGGCTGGCATGGGGGTCCCCTGATATCAAATGGCCGCCCAAGTGCGGCCCCCGCGTCTCTTGAAATATACCAACGCCCATGGCCCCCGGGCATGAGGCTAAATTTTGCGTACGTCATGACCGGTTAGTTTCAGGTTGGCGGGAAGCCCCGCCTCGGCGGGTTCCGCGGCCGGGGAACCCCTGGAGGGATCTAGACATTAATTATTAATTAACCCCTCCAGGGAGACCCCATGGTCCGCTCCCCCCTCACCCTCCTGGCCCTCCTCGGGCTGCTGGCCTGCCCCGGCGGCGGATCCGGGCCGACCCGCGCGTCCCAGCCGCCGCAGGACCGGAGGAACGATCCGGACCCCCAGCCCCGGGGCGACGATCCGCCCCCGGGCGGCGCCGAAAAGCCCTACCACGCCAAGACCGTGAACAACACGCACTGCTTCAGCGTGATGGAGATCGATGGGGACAAGCTCGTGTTCCGGCAGGTGGATGAGGATGGCCGGGAGGTGGACCGCTTCACGCTGACCCACTGAGCAGGGCTTCCCCGGTGAAGGACGCCGGGCAGGCTTCCACCGCCTCCGGGGGACCCGCCACCACCATGTTTCCGCCCTCCGGACCGCCCCCGGGGCCGAGATCCAGGATCCAGTCCGCGGCGCGGATGAGGCCCAGATCGTGTTCCACGGCCACCACCAGATGGCCCCGGTCCGCCACGCGCCGCAGGGCCCGCGCCAGGCGCTCCACGTCGCCGGCCCCCAGGCCCCGGGCGGGCTCGTCCAGGAGCACCGCGGCGAGCCCGCCGCCGGTTTCCGCCAGGAGCGAGGCGAGGCGCAGGCGCTGCCATTCCCCGCCCGAAAGGCTCCGTCCCTCCTGCCCCAGGCGCAGGTAGCCCAGGCCCGATCCGGCCAGGGCCTCCAGGGGGCGCTCCAGGTTCCGGTCCCCCGCAAAGAGGGCCAGGGCCTCGTCCACGGTGGCCGCCGCCACGTCCGCGATGGACAGGCCCGCG
>DBME01000027.1:0-3805 GCA_002298155.1 Holophagaceae bacterium UBA706
GCCGGGGCCCGGACGGGGGGCGGCGGCTCGGGGGTGCCTTCCAGGTCGCCCAGGATGTCCCCGAAGATGTCCTCGGTGGTGAATTTCTGGGCGCCGGGGCCGAAGCCTCCCAGGCAGGACCTCAGGGTCGCNNGGGCGTCAGGCCGGCCCTGGAGGCCCATTCCTGGCCGGCTTCGGTCGCGCCGAGGCCGACCATGGACAGCCCGGGGGAACCGGACTGGAGGCTCCGCAGCAGATCGAGGCCTTCCCGCCCCAGGAAGGCCGGGTCGAAGAGCACCAGATCGGGGGCTGGAGCTCCCGCCGGGATGCCCGCAGGTCCCTGAACCCAAAGGACCTGCCACCCCTCGTTGTCCATCAGCGTGGACAAGTCGGGGGTCCTGAAGGAATCGCCGTCGACGATGAGCAGGTTGGCCTGGGGCATAAGTTCTCGTGAAAAAGGGATTATAGCCCGTGAACCCGAGCCATTCCAACAGCACATCCCAAGATTCAATGCTGGCGGTATCTGCAGACCACTGGTAACCTGATGGACGGCCCTGGAAACGGTCCTACCGATTTTCATGGGCGAAATCACGGCGAGAGGAGGTGTCCATATATGCCACTGGTCAAGATCAAGGAAGACGAAACGTTCGAGAATGCCCTGCGCCGCTTCAAGCGGAAGTGCGAGAAGTCCGGTATCCTCAGCGAATTGAAAAAGCGTCAGCACTACGAGAAGCCCAGCGCCAAGCGCAAGCGGAAGATGCTTGCTGCTCGTAAGAAGACCCTCAAGCGCCTCGCTCAGGAACGAAGGCTCATGGGCTGATCCAACCGGATCGCTCTGGGCTTGAGGTTTCGCGTATCCGCGAAGCGGATACCGAAAAGAAGACCCTCAAGCGCCTCGCCCAGGAGCGTAGGTTGATGGGCTGATGCCCTGAAACCGCGTACGATATAAGGGCCCGCTTAGGCGGGCCCTTTCTTTGCAACCTACGATGAAACAGACACCTTACCGAACCGAACTGGAAGCCGTCGAGTTCCCCACCCTGGCCGCCCTGGTGGCCCGTGGGGCCCGGACGCGTCTGGGGCGGGAGAGCCTTGGCCGCATGCACCCCTGGGACAACCTGGTGGGCCTCCGGCGGTTGCGGCAGATGGAACTGGGGCCCACCTGGGCGGCAGACCCGGCGTCCCTGCCGGTGGTGCCCTTCGACGAGGCCCTGGACGAGGTGCTCAACCCCGCGGGCTGGCCCCTGCCCGAACACTGGCGCCAGCTCCGGGAGGNNGGAGGGGCTGCGGTCCATGGGCGGGCTCCTGCGCACCATCTCCGGGCTGACCTGGCCCCCGGAGGCCCCGGCCCCCCAGGGGACGGAACTGGGCATCGACCTCCTCCAGGTCACCGCCGACCTGCTCCCCGACCCCTCCCCCATCGCCGACCACCTGGCCCGATCCTTCACGGAGGACGGCCAGCTCGACCCCATGCGCGTCCCGGGTCTGGCCGACCTGCACCGGGCCCGGCAGCGCTGCTTCCAGACCATCCAGAACCGCCTGTCGAAGATCCTGCGGGACTTCCCCGAGGCCTTCCAGGAATTCAACATCGTCGAGCGCAACGGGCGCTTCTGCCTGCCGGTGCGCACCGAACGCCGGGGCATGGTCCCGGGGCTGGTGCTGGACCGTTCCAGCAGCGGCGCCACGGTCTTCGTGGAGCCCTTCGAAGCCGTCTCCATGAACAACGACCACGTGGAGGCGGACCGGGAGTACAACCAGGCCGTGCAGGCCTTCCTGCGCGACCTCCTGGAGAGCCTCCGGGCCCGGCGCCACGACTTCGAGCGCTGGCACCGCTTCCAGGCCGACGCCGACGAGGCCCTGGCCCTGCTCCGGTGGGCGGCCCTGTGCGAAGGCGTCCTCCCCGACCTGGGCCAGGATCGCCTCCACCTGCTGGAGGCCCGCCATCCCCTGCTCCTTCCCGGGGTCCGCACGGCCCTGGACCTGGAGCCCCTGGCCCACGACGCCGTCCCCCTGACCCTCGAACTGGACCGGGAACGCCCCGGCGTGGTCATCTCCGGTTCCAACACCGGCGGCAAGACCGTGGTCCTCAAGACGGTGGGTCTGCTCACCGCCCTGGCCCGGGCCGGCTGCGCCATCCCCGCCCGGCCCGGCACGGAGGTGCCCGAACTGGCCACCCTCCACGCGGACATCGGCGACCACCAGACCATCACAGGAAGCCTGTCGACCTTCAGCAGCCATATTCTGCATTTGAAGAAGATCCTAAAAAACGTCCATGACGGCGGCCTGGNNTCCAGCCACATCCTCCACCTGAAGACCATCGTCGCCCAGGCCAAGACCGGCGGCCTGGTCCTCCTGGACGAGCTGGGCACCGGAACCGATCCCAAGGAGGGCGCCGCCCTGGGCATGGCCCTGCTGCAGGCCCTGTCCCGGCGCCAGTGCTGGGTGCTCTGCTCCACCCACCTGGGCGAGATCAGCCAGTGGGCCCTGCGCCACCCCAAGTTCCAGAACGCCTCCGTGCAGTTCGACGAGGACCGCCTGGCGCCCACCTACCGCCTCATGGTGGGCATGCCCGGCCAGAGCCGCGCCCTCACCATCGCCGCCAAGCTGGGCCTGCCCCGGTTCATCCTGGACCACGCCGAGAAGGTGCTCGGCCGGCGGGAGCAGGACTGGCGGGAGTTCCTGCGGCAGCTGGAGGCCGACCGGGTCCGCCTGGCGGAGGAATCCGAGGACCTCAAGATGCGCACCGCCCTTCTGGAGAAGGACCGGCGCATCCTCGCCCAGCGCGAGGAGACCCTTCGGGCCCAGCAGGAGAAGTTCCAGCGGGATTCCGCGGAGAAGGTCCAGCGGGTCCTGGATTTCATCGACCACGAATCCAGGCGTCTCGTGAAGGAGCTCAAGGAGAAGCACAAGGCCACCGAGCCCTTCAGCGCCGACCGCGTGGGCACCGAGGCCCGCGAGCGGGTCCGCACCATCGAGCAGATCGCCCGCGCCGAGATGAAGGCCGGCGCCCCCGCCCCCCGGGCCCGGGAGGACGCCCCCCAGCTGAAGGAAGGCGGCTACGCCCGCCACCGCGGCCTGGGCGTGGAGGGCCGCGTGGCCAGCCTCAAGGGGGACCGGGTGATCCTGGAGACGCCCCAGGGCCGCCGCATGGAGACCCGCGCCGGGGAGCTGGAGCCCATCCACCGGGGCAACCTGGGCGAGGGTCCCCGCAAGGGCCACCTGCGCTTCAGGGGCGAGGCCGAGGACATCCAGTCCGAGATCAACCTCATCGGCCGGGCTTCGGACGACGTGGATACCGAGATCCACCGTTTCGTGGAGACGTCCATCGCCGCGGGGCAGAAGTTCATCCGCGTCGTGCACGGCCACGGCACCGGCCGGCTCAAGGCCGCGGTACGCGAGGCCCTGAAGGGCCACCCGGGCATCGCGAAGGTGGAGGACGCCCCCCAGAACCAGGGCGGGGCGGGCGCGACCGTCATCACCCTGCGCTGAGCGGGAACTTTTCGGGTTCCCCACCGGTCTAAGATGGATCCCGATAGCGGGACCATCCGGAGACCCCATGCGCGCACTCATCCTCGCCTCACTTCCTGCCCTGCTCGTGGCCCAGGCGCCCGAGACCGTCACCACCCGGAAGGACCAGCAGGCCCTGGCCGTCACCATCTACAACGAGAACCTGGCCCTGGTGAAGGACCAGCGGGAGGTCCGCCTGCCCAAGGGCAACGTCGACCTGGCCTTCCAGGAGGTCTCGGCCCAGATCCGCCCGGAAACCGCACTGATACGCAATCTCACCGACGCCGCCGACTTCTGGGTCAACGAGCAGAACTTCGACTTC
>DBME01000027.1:3865-4096 GCA_002298155.1 Holophagaceae bacterium UBA706
CGAGGTGCTGGCCACCAACGGCGGCGTCGTGCTGAAGTTCGCGGACCGCATCGAGACCTCCGTTCCCGGCCGCATCATCTATCCCGGCGTCCCCGAGAACCTGAGGGCGCGGCCCACCCTCGTGCTGAACCTGCACTCCGCCAAGGAGAAGGCCCAGAAGCTCGAACTCAGCTACCTCACCGGCGGCCTGTCCTGGCGCGCGGACTACGTGGCCAACCTGGCCCCCGACGA
>DBME01000210.1:0-438 GCA_002298155.1 Holophagaceae bacterium UBA706
GGCCGGCGCGTCGGCGTGCACGGCGGGGACGGTCTTGAAGTCGACCTCGAAGGAGGGGGTCGTCTCCACCTCGGCGATCATGCGCTGTTCCGCGGGCTGGGGCGGTTCCATCGTGACGACCTCGGGCACGCCCTTGGGGTTGGCGGGCACCCGTCCCAGGTACCGTTCGGCCAGGGCCGCGGTCTTGTCGGGATCGAAGTCGCCCACCAGGATGGCGGTGAGGTTGTTGGGCGCGTAGTACGTCGCGAAGAACTCGTTGGCCTGCTCGCGGGTGACCTGCGCGATGTCGCTGGGCCAGCCGATGACCTCCCAGGTGTAGGGGTGGGCCATCCAGGTCATGGCGTTGAAGGCCTCGCCCACGAGCCCGCCGGGGCGGCTCTCCAGGGTCTGGCGGCGCTCCTCGAGGATCACGTCGCGCTCGCTGTAGAACTCCCGGAA
>DBME01000210.1:456-2829 GCA_002298155.1 Holophagaceae bacterium UBA706
AGCTCCAGCTTGTTGGAGGGCAGGCCGACGATGTAGAACGTGCGGTCCTCGCTGGTGCTGGCGTTGATGCCCGTGCCGCCGGCCTGGGTGTAGATCTGGTCCATCTCGTCCTTGACGATGAGGGACCGCTGCTCCTTGACCAGCACGTCGAATTCGCCCAGGAGCTTGGTCAGGCGCGGGGTGCGGGCCTTGGGGTCCATCATGTCGGGGATCTGCCCCCGGCGCTGCTGCTCGCGCAGGACGTTCATCTCCTCGCGGATCGCGGCCTGGACCACGTCCTGGGCGTGGTTGAGCTCCTCGTCGCGCCGGGCGTCGCGGGTGCCCAGGGTCCGGGAGCCCTTGAACATCATGTGCTCGAAGAGGTGGGCCAGCCCCGTGATACCGGGGCGTTCGTTGGCGCTGCCGACCTTGGCCATCCAGCCGAAGGCGATGGTGGGCTGGTCGTGGCGCTCCACCATCACCAGCTTCATGCCGTTGGAGAGGGTGCGTTCCACCACGGGGAGCTGCTGGGCCGTGAGGGGCGCCGCCGCGAGCAGGGCTGCCAGGCAGCTGATTAGGGGTCTGGATCCAGGCATGGGACCTCCGGAAAGGGATGGCGGGGTGCTGGGGATAGGTGGATACATCGTATTACTTGGGAGTTCCGGCCGCCACACCTTCTGCATAATGAAGCTTTGGTCAACTCTGTCCTCGCAAAGGCCCGCCCATGTTCTGGAACGATCTCAAGCACATCCGCGAGGGCTCCCCCCTCGTCCACAACATCACCAATTTCGTCGTCATGAACCTCACCGCCAACGCCCTGCTGGCCGTGGGCGCCTCCCCCGTGATGGCCCACGCCGCCGAGGAGGTGGAGGAGATGGCGGGCCTGGCCTCGGCCCTGGTGATCAACATCGGCACTCTCAGCGGTCCCTGGGTGGACGCCATGTTCCTGGCCGGGCGCGCCGCCCGCCGCAAGGGCATCCCCATCATCCTCGACCCCGTGGGCGCCGGCGCCACCGCCTACCGCACCGACACCGCCCTGCGCATGCTGGCCGAGATCCCCCCCGCCATCCTCCGGGGCAACGCCTCCGAGATCCGGGCCCTGGCTCGCCACGAGGGCGGCACCCGGGGCGTGGATGCCGCCCACGCCGTGGAGAGCGTCCTGGACGACGCCAAGGACCTGAGCCGCCGCCACGGCTGCGTGGTGACGGTGAGCGGCCCCACCGACCTCATCGTCCACGGCGACCGCATCCTGCGGGTGCACAACGGCAGCCCCCTCATGGCCCGCGTCACCGGCATGGGCTGCACCGCCACCGCCATCACCGGCGCCTTCGCGGCGGTGAACCCCGACGCCTTCCGCGCCGCGGCCGGAGCCATGGCCCTCATGGGCACCGCCGGGGAGATGGCGGCGGCAAGGGCCGGGGGCCCCGGCAGCTTTCCCGCGGCCTTCCTGGATGCCCTGGCGGGGATCCGGGAGGAGGATGTTCTGGGGCGGGTGCGCGTAGAGGGGTAATCGACATCCTTTGTCGCGAACCCAGGCGCACCCTGGATCCCCAAGGCCCACCCGCGTGGGACATAATCAGGGACACCCTGGAGCCCGTTCATGCGCTTCCTAGCAGCTTCAGACATCCACATCGGCCGGATCCCGTCCCTGCCCGCCGCCCACCCCGACGCCTCGGGCCGGGGCGCCTGGGAGGCCGTGGTGCGGTGCGCCGTGGACCGGGGCGTCGACGCCCTCCTGCTGCTGGGCGACGTGGTGCAGGCCGAGACCGCCTACTTCGAGGGTTACGGCCCCCTGCGCAAGGGCCTGGCCACCCTGGCGGAGAAGGGCATCCCCGTGTTCGCCGTGGCCGGCAACCACGACCCCTCCGTCTTCCAGCGCATCGCGGGCGAGGCCCAGGGCCTCACCCTCCTGGGCGCGGGCGGCGTGTGGGAGTCCGTGCCCTTCAAGGGCCTGACCCTGTGCGGCTGGTCCTTCCCCGACAAGCATGTCGCCCGGAGCCCCCTGGAGGATTTCCAGGCGCCCGCCGGCGTCCCCTGGCTGGGTCTGCTCCATTGCGACCTGGACGGCCCTCCCGGCAGCCGCTACGCCCCCGTGGCCTCCGCGGAGCTGGAGCGCACCGGCGGCGACTGGCTCCTGGGCCACATCCACCAGGCCGGCCCCCGCCGGTACCCCCGGGCCCGCTACTGCGGCTCGCCCTTTGCCCTGGACGCGGGGGAGGAGGGACGCCATGGCGCCTGGCTCCTGGACATCGAGCCCGGAGGCCTCCCGGACTGGGAGTGGGTGCAGCTGTCCCCCTGGACCTTCACCACCCTGGACGTGGACCTGGACGGCACCGACACCCTGGATGCCGCCAAGGAGCGCATCGCCGCGGCCCTCCTGGCCGCCGCCGCCCG
>DBME01000458.1 GCA_002298155.1 Holophagaceae bacterium UBA706
GGGCGCCGCCCTGGGCGGCGCCATGGACGCGTGCCGCGCGCTGCTGGCCTGAACGGCCATGCTCCCCTTTTTCTCCAGCGTCTCCTACGCCTTCCGGGCCCTGGCGGTGATGGACGGGCCGGAGGGGGCATTGGGTATGGGGCGGGTTCAGAGGGCCGGCACCACCAGACGGATCTCCTTCACCATGCGCACGTCCCGGTCGATGTAGAAATCCGCCCGGGGCACCGCATGGTAGCGGCCGGAACCCGCTTCCAGGGGCTTGGCGTCGATGCGGTCCGCCAGGAGCACGCTCCGGCCTTCGGGGGCGAGGAAGACTTCCGACCCCGAGAACACCGAACGGTAGCCGTCGGCGGCGGTGACGAGCACGAAGCAGGCCCGGGGATCCTGGCCGGCAGGGAGCATCCCCTTGAGGAGGGAACCCAGGTCCACGCCGGACCAGGCGCGGATGCCATGGTAGCCGCGGCCTTCGCCGAAGGCGGCGTCCCGAGCCGTGGCGGGCGCGCCGGCCTTGAAACGGGCCTCGTCCAGGGGCGTGCGCGCGCCGTCCGGTCCCACCAGCTCCGGGACCTCCACGCAGGCCTTTTTCCCGGCCGCCCTGTCGGCCTTCACGGGTATCCCGACCTGGCGGATCTCCACCTTGGCGACGTCCTCCACGAACCGGCCTCCGAACCCGTCCTGGGGCGCCGCCAGCAGCATGCCCTTGGGCAGGGCCAGACGCAGGAGGGAGCCCCCGTCGTGGCAGGAGGCGCAGGCCTTCAAATCCACGCGGTCGCGGCCGGCGCCGTCCAGGAGGACCGTGGGGTTCTTGGCCAGGCGGGGCAGGGGGTCGTGGTGGTGGGGCAGGATCAGGCGGGAGCGGGAGGCGAGGATGGGCCCGCCGTCGCCGCCCATGAAGACCTCGCTCCAGGAGAAGAGCGCCTTGCGGCCGTCGCGGCCGGTCACCACGATGAACGTGTCCAGGGGGCGGTCGAACCCGTCATCGGTCTTCTTGGCGGGCTTGAGGCGATCGAGGACATCTTTCAGCGGCCAGCCTTCGATCTCGATGGCGCAGCGGTAGGTTCCGTCGGAGGCCGCGACCTTCACGAGCCGGCGGGCCTGGGGCAGGCCGCGGGTGGTGGCGGGGCGCAGGAGCCCCTCCGGGGTGACGCAGCCGCGGACATCCACGGCGTGAGGTGCTGCGGCGCCCAGGGACGCGGCGAGCAAGGGCAGGATCCATCTGGACATGGGGGCTCCTCCGGGGCGGTCAGAAGGTGTAGCGCGCGTTGGCGAACCAGCTGCGGCCGGGCATGGGGAAGCCGGTGGTGAGCTGGTAGTTGCGGTCCAGGATGTTGGTGTAGCCGCCGTCCAGCTCCACGCCCTTGCAGGGCTTCCAGCCCACGCCGAGGTTGGCGGTGGCGAAGCCGCCCAGGTGCTCGGTGATGGACTGCTTGGCGGTGTTGGAGAAGTTGTCCCACTGGCCGTCCTGGGCCTGCACCGAGGCCAGGATGTGGAAGGAGGGCCAGGGCTGGACCTTCACGAACCCGGACAGGCGGTTTCGGGGCGTGCCGGTGAGCTTCACGGCCGGGCTGGTGACGTTGTCCCGGTCCAGGTAGGTGTAGGAGAACCCGGCCTCCAGGGCCTCCCAGGGGCGGAGGCCCAGGCTGAATTCGGCGCCGGAGTGGCGCACCTTGCCGATGTTCTGCATCTGCATGAGGCCGGCATTGGGCCCGGAGGTGAGGGCGATGCCCTGGATCAGGTCGTGGATGTCGCTGATGAACAGCGCGCCTTCCACCTGGATCCAGCTGGCCAGGGACGCCCTGGCGCCGGCCTCGCAGTTGAGGGACCGTTCCGGCAGGAGGGCCGGGTTGTCGATGTAGGTGCCCAGGCGCAGGGAGTAGCGGTCCTTGAGGGTGGGGAAGTGGTCCTTCTGGGCGACGGTGGCGTAGACCTGCACATCCTTGGCGGCCTTCCAGAAGATCCCCGCCTGGCCGTGGAACTGGTTCTTGGAGCCGGGCAGGGCCCAGGTTCCCGAGTGGACGGGGCGTTGCTGGTCCCAGCCGCCGCCCACGGAGAGGTCCCAGGCCGGGGCGAGGCTGATGCTGTCCTCGAGGCCGACCGAGGTCAGGCGGTCCTCGTAGTGCAGCCAGGCCGCGGTGTCGGGCAGCAGGCCGTTGTTCTCCCGGTGCACGTCGGTCTTGGTCTGGACCACGGCGCGGAGGCTGTGGGAGGGGACGAGGGTGGTCTCGAAGGCTGCCAGGAGCCCGTGGGTGAAGTCCTTGTAGAAGCTCTTGCCCGTGGGCTTGAGCTTGCCGGTGGTGCTGGGGGTGGAGAAGGTGCCGTCGGTGTACTCGTTGATGGTGTTGTCGTAGGTGTCGTGGTAAGCCCGGAAGAGCACGTCGCTGTGGGCTCCCACCGCCGTGCGGGTGGAGACGTAGGCGCTCTCCTTGTTCCAGGTGGGCCAGCGCCAGAAGGTGGGGGAGATGCGCGTGTCGGTGCAGACGGGGTTGCCCTTGTCGCCCTTCTGGTTCACGTAGCCCACCACATACTCGTCCGTGGCGTTGGGCGTGTAGCCCGCCTTGAACGAGAACTTCCGGTCCAGGGAATCGGAATTGCCGCGCCAGCCGCCGTCCTCGCGCACGGTGGGGACGAAGTCCTTGGACAGGCGCCAGTGGTCCGAGCTCAGGTACGAGCCCCCGGCCTGGACGTAGAAGGTATCCTGCCGGGTGCCGACGTTGAGGGAGGCCCGGCGGCCCCCGCCATCGGAGCCACCCAGGAGGGCGCTGCCTTCGAAGGCGCGGGTGGGGCGGCGGGAGACCAGGTTGATGGCGCCGCCGAGGGTGTTGGGTCCGTAGAGCACGGAACTGAAGCCCTTGGCCACCTGGATGCCGGAGAGGTCGAAGGTCGTGAAGCGGCCGTAGTCCATCTCGCCGTCATAGGGCACGTAGACCGGGATGCCGTCCAGGAACACCGGCACCTGGCGCGAATCGTTGCCCCGCACGTAGAGCATCTGCTCGTTGCGGGAATTGAGGGTCAGGCTGACGCCGGGGAGGAGCTCCAGGGCGGAGGCCACGGTGTCGCGGTTGAAGAGCTGGATCGTCTCCATGTCGATCTTGGTGGCCACGGTCTCGAGGGCTTCCTGCTTGTCGGTGACCACGACGGTCACTTCGCCCATGGTGAAGCGGCCGTCCTTGGCCTTCTCCTTGGACGGGGCGGGCCGGGTTCCGGCGGGTGGTGGCGTGCCGGGATCCTCGGCCAGGAGGGCGGGGGCGCCCATGCAGGCCAGGATGAGCATGCAACGCGGTAAGTGACCAGACGCCATGATTCCTCCGTTTCCAAGACCGTGATCCGGATGTTAAGGGATGAGATCGTTATATCCGGAAAAATATATCGAGTGCAAGAGAGGCCGCGGAGATCGGGTGGCCGGCTCGGTGAATCCGGGTGCATACCCTGAAGGACCCGATCAAGATCCAGGTGGTCGCCCCGTTACGAGAGAGCCGGGTCCCTGCAGTGCCGTCTGTGGTACCTTCGCTGGGAAATGTTTCAATGAATCGAATAGGAGGAACGTGAGAACCCTTGGCCGGCTGGCATTTTCGATATCCACGTGTGTTTCGCTCCTGGCCAGGCCGGTGATGCCGCCGCCCACGTGGAGCGGGGCGTTGCGGGGAGCAAAGGCCGTCTGCATCGTGGAAATCATCCGCTGGGCCGAACCCAGGAACGTCGATGCCCAGGAGCTCCTGCTCGTCGAGGACCTGGTCGCCTGCAAATGTGTCGAGGTTCTGCGCGGAGACCGAAGCAATGAAGGCAGGACCCTCTGGGTTCACCGCTATCGCCGGTCCGATGGATGGTGCGGGGGCCCGGGCCTGACGCCGCCCCCGCGACCCAAGCTGACCAAGCAGAAAACGGGAACCCGGATGATCGTCTTCATCCAGGACGATACCCTGCTGCCCGATCGCGACCGGCGGATCCAGAGTGTGGTTGGGGGCGATTACGGCTGGATTCCCTGCATCCCCAGGAATCTGGACGATGTCAAATCCGCCCTTCGCGGAGCGGATCCCGTAACGGAGTTCCACCCGTTGAGGGACCGCCTCGACTAGTCAACCTCCGGGAATTCCCGGATCTCGCACTCGCTTCAGATCCTGACAGCCCTCCGCCTCGCTGCCAACGGCCTGACCCGCCCATTCCTTTGCAGGGTCATGACTGCTGCCGAGGCTTCAACGAGAGGACCGAAAACACCCTAATTCAGGGCGTGATAGGCGGCCTTCACCCGCTCCGCCACGTGCCCGCAGACGAGGTCGCACACTTCGCCCACCAGCGGCATCACCGGCGAGAAGTACACCACGTTGCCCTGGGGTTCGCGGTTCGCCAGTCCCACCCGCACGAGAAACGCCAGGTGCTTGCTGGCGTTGGCCTGGGACAGGCCGGTGGCCTCGGCCACGGCGCCCTGGCTCATGGGTTCCTGAGCCTCCAGGAGGCAGCGGAGGATCCTGAGGCGCGAGGGATCCCCCAGCGCCAGGAACAACCGGCTCACTTCCTCGATCATGGGCTCGCTCAGGGGCATATGGGCCATCAAGTCTCCAATTGAGGCATACAAGCATACTGTCGGGCCTGGCCCCTGTCCAGGTCCGCCATCCCGTCATCTCACATGACAGGCTCGGGGTGGGATTATTCCGGCTTGCTGGTGATGTCGGTGACCCACACGTGGGCCGCGACGGTGGAGGGCATGCCCAGCGTGGCGGCGGCCAGGGCCACCACCTGCTCCATCTCCTCCGTGGTGACGCCCGCGTCCTTGGCCTTGCGGGCGCTCGCGTGGACGGCTCCTTCCTTGAACGCTCCGATGGCGATGGCCAGCTTCACCAGGCGCTGGGTCCGCTCGTCAAGCGGTCCGTCCTGTTCCGCGGCATGGATGGCGTCCCAGGCCTCGGCCAGCTTCGGGTAGCGCTGGATGAACTGGGAGTATTTCTTGGGAGGAGCGGTGGGCGTGGCCATGGGATCACCTGGGGAATGGTTTGAACGTGACGGGAGGAAGGCGGGCCGTCAAGGCTTGAGGACGGTCCAGGGGCCCACGTTGTGCACCTCCTTGAACCCCGCCTTCAGAAGGATGGAACGGGCGGAGGCGCTGCGGGCGCCGGAGGCGCAGCAGGTGAGGACGGGCCGGGTCCTGTCCAGTTCGTCCAGGTGTTCCCGCAGCGCGCCCAGGGGGATGTTGCGGGCGCCTTTGGCATGGCCCTGGGAGAATTCCCCCGGGGACCGCACGTCCAGGATCTGGGCGCCCGCGCGGCGGAGCTCGGTGAGCTGCTGCTGGGTGAGGGGGGCCTGGCGGTTGCGGTTGCGGAGGAGGAAGTACCAGGCCGCGCCCACCAGGAGCGCGGCCAGCATCGTGAATTCGGATTGGGACAGGGGCATCGGGGGGCCTTGCCTTCAGGATTGGGAACGGGCGCCCAGGGCCCAGATGGTCCCCAGGACGGCTCCGTAGATGATGGCACGCAGGGGCGTGGCGGTGAGAGGGCAGGTTCCGGTGCGGCACCCGATCAGGCGCTGGTAGCCGAAACCCAGGGCCCCTCCCACGAGCAGGCCCAGGGCAAGACGCTTGGCGAGGAAGAGGGTCACCTCAGACGCCGCAGGAACCCTGGGTGCTCACACCGGCCTTGGCCAGGATGCGCGAGAGCAGGCACCAGTTGGTCACGCCGCTCTGGAAGAGGTTCAGGCCCACGAACAGGGTGAGCAGGAGCCACCAGGGGCTGACGTAGTGACCCAGGGCGAGGCTGACGACGATCATGGCTCCGGCGAACATGTGGACGATGCGGTCGACGTTCACGGGATCTCCTTAGTTGGCTGCGGCGGTGAGGGCGGTGGTGAGGACGTCGGCGCTCTGGACGCCCACGAAGCGCTGGACGACCTTGCCGTCCTTGAGGACGACGAGGGTGGGGATGGCCTGGACGCCGAACTGGGAGGCCAGCTCCCGTTCGTCGTCCACGTTGACCTTGGCCACGACGGCCTTGTCGCCGAGGCCCTGGGCCACGTCCTCGACGATGGGGCCCTGGGTGCGGCAGGGACCGCACCAGGGGGCCCAGAAGTCCACGAGGACGGGCTTGCCCTGGGCCTTGACGGCCGGGAAGGTGGCGGCGGTGAGGGTGAGGACGGTGGACACGGTCTTGTCTCCGGCGGGGACTGCGGGTTTGGGACGGTTGCCGCAGGCCAGGAGGGCCAGGACGGCGGCGGGCAGGATCAGGCGTTTCATAAGGCCTCCGGGGCGGTCGCCTTCCGCTGCAGTTCGGCTGCGCGACCGCGGCGGGCGACGAGGTAGTAGAGCACGGGAACGGCAAGGCGTGACAGAAGGGTCGCTGCCACCTCGCCGGCCATGAGGCTGATGGCCAGGCCCTGGAAGATGGGATCGGCCAGCATGACCGAGGAGCCCACCATCACGGCCGCGGCGGTGAGGAGCATGGGACGGAAGCGCACCACGCCGGCCTCCTCCACGGCGCTTTCCAGGGCCATGCCCTCGGAGAGCTTCAGTTCGATGAAGTCCACCAGGATGATGCTGTTCCGGACGATGATGCCCGCGCCAGCGATGAAGCCGATCATGCTGGTGGCCGTGAAGAAGGCCCCCAGGATCCCGTGGGCCGGGATGATGCCGATGAGCGACAGGGGAATGGGCACCAGAATCACGAAGGGGATCGTGAAGCTCTCGAACCAGCCCACCACCAGCACGAAGATCAGCACCAGCACCGCCGCGAAGGCCAGCCCCAGGTCCCGGAACACTTCGAGGGTGATGTGCCACTCGCCGTCCCACTTCATGACCAGGTCCTCGGTGGAAGCGGGGTGGGACAGGCCCAGGCGGACCACGGGCTTGCCGTTGGAGCCGGGAATGGCGTCGATCTTCTTGCCCAGCGCGGAAAGGGCGTACACGGGGCTTTCGATGGTCCCGGCCAGGTCGCCAAAGACGTAGGTGACGGGCATCAGGTTCTTGTGGAAGATGTCGGCCTCCTCGAGGCCTTCCTTCACGGTCACCAGCTCGGACAGGGGCACCATGCCCCGGGCGCCGGGCACGGCGAGCTGCAGGAGGTCGCGGAGGTCGCGGCGCCGCTCGGAGGCGAGCTGGACCACCACCGGAACCTGGGTGGAGCCTTCCAGGACGTGGAAGGTGCCCGCGGGGAAGCCCTGGCCCGCCATGGAGAGGACCTGGACCACGTGGGCGGGGGCCACGCCGTGGAGGGCCGCCTTCTCCCGGTCCAGCACGAGGCTGATCTTGGGGGAGGTGGGGTTGAGGGTGGAATCCACGTCCACCACGCCGTCCACGGACCGGAAGGCCTTGAGGACCTCCGTGGCGTAGCGGGCGCGCTCGGCGGGGGTGGGGCCGTAGATTTCGGCAACGACGGTGTCGAGAACGGGCGGGCCGGGAGGGATCTCCACGACCTTCATGCGGGCGCCGGCGGGAGCGGTGAGCTTCTCGAGCTCGGGCCTCAGCCGGGTGGCGATGGCGTGGCTCTGCTCCTTGCGGTCGCCCTTGCCCACCAGGTTCACCTGGATGTCGACCATGCTCGCGTCCTGGCGCAGGAAGCTGTGGCGAACCATGCCCACGAAGGTGAAGGGCGCGGCCTCCTGGGCGTAGACCTGGACGTTGCGGACGACGGGTTCCTTCATGAGGCGCCGGGCCACGGACTGGCCCAGGGCGAGGGCGTCCTCCTTGGGGGTGCCGGCGGGGAGGTCCAGCTGGACCATGAACTCGCTCTTGTTGTCGAAGGGCAGCATCTTCAGCACCACCAGCTTGACCACGCCGAGGCCGACCGAGGCGACGATGGCGGCGACGATGCCGATCCACAGCTTGCGCCGGGCGGCGCGGCCGCTTTGCGGATCGAGCAGCGGCGTCATCAGGCGGCGGAAGAAGGCATCGAGCCGGCCGGCCAGCTTGTCGTCGCCCGCGCCATGGCCACCATGGCCACCCTGGCTGGTGGCCGGCTTCATCAGCCGCAGCGCCAGCCAGGGCGTGATGATGAAGGCGATGGCCAGCGAGATGAACATGCCCATCGAGGCATTGATCGGGATCGGGCTCATGTACGGCCCCATCAGGCCGGAGACGAAGGCCATCGGCAGCAGCGCGGCGATCACCGTGAAGGTGGCGAGGATGGTTGGCCCGCCGACCTCGTCGACCGCGCCGGGAATGAGCGAGACCAGCGGGCGGCCGGGCTCGCGCACGTGCCAGCGGTGGATGTTCTCGACCACGACGATGGCGTCGTCCACCANNATGCCGATGGAGAAGATCAGCGCGAACAGGGAAACGCGGTTGAGCGTGAAGCCCCAGGCCCAGGAGGCGAACAGCGTCGCCGCCAGGGTCAGCGTCACCGCCGCGCCGACGATCAGCGCCTCGCGCCGGCCGAGGGCGAAGAACACCAGCAGGACGACGAAGGCGGTGGCGAAGACCAGCTTGCCGATCAGCTGTTGCGCCTTGTCGTTGGCCGTGGCGCCGTAGTTACGCGTCACCGTGAAGCCGACGCCCTCAGGAATCACCGTGCCCTTGAGGCTCTCGGCGCGGGCGATCACCGCCTCGGCGACGTCGGCGGCATTGACGCCGGGCTTCTTCGACACCGCCAGCGTCACCGCCGNNACTCGCGCACGCCGGCGCCGGCGGCGCCCTTCTCGCCGTGCCAGACGTAGCGCATGGGCTGGTCGGGGCCGTCCTCGATGCGGGCCACGTCCGCCATGTACACCGGCTTCTTGTCCCAGACGCCAACCACCAGCCGCTTCACGTCGGCCGCCGATTCGATGTAGGTGCCGGTCTGCACGAGGATTTCGCGGTTGCCGGCGACCAGGCTGCCGGCCGGCTGCGAGGCATTGGAGACCTGCAGCGCGGCCTTCAGATCCTGCGCGGTGACGCCGTGGGCGTT
>DBME01000261.1 GCA_002298155.1 Holophagaceae bacterium UBA706
AGCCGCGGCGGCGCACCCCGCCTGCGGGAGCGGCTGGGCCTTTGACGTCCGGCGGCGCCCCGGCGACGCAAGGCGGGGCCCTGCTGCCATCGGGCGAGGGGGCCGTGACATCCGGTGCCCGAGGCCCCACGTTGGACGATGGAAAACGCCGAGGAGGCACCATGATCCGCACGATGCTCAGGACCCTGGCCCTGGCGGCCACCAGCCTCGGGGCCCAGGAGCCCCCGCCCCCCGGTGATCCGATGGGTCATCCGGGCCCCATGGGCCACCCTGGCCCCATGACCCAGCCCGGCCCCAAGGGCCACCCCGGCCCCGACATGATGTTCAAGGGCCTGGGCCTCTCCGCCGACCAGGAGAAGGCCGTCCATGCGCTGCTCGAAAAGCGCAAGCCCGCGGGGATGTCCCTGCACAAGGCCGCCATGGACAAGGAGGAGGCCCTGCGCGCCGCCGCCGAGGATCCCGCCACCACCGAGCCCCAGCTGCGCGCCCTCCACGCCGCCGCGGCCGAGGCCCACCTCCAGTCCATCCTGGAGCACCGCGCGGTGATGCAGGAGCTCAATGCGCTCCTCACCCCCGAGCAGCAGGCCAAGGCCAAGCGCCTGCGCGAAAACAGGCGCAAGGAGATGGAAGCCCACCGCGCCGTGATGGAAGACATGGGCGGCCCCGAAGGCCACCCCCCGCCGCGCTAGCCGAAACGTCCTTCCTTGGGTCGGAAAGACCTTCCCCGTACCAACCTTCTAGAGGACGCCCCGGCGCTTCTGATCCAGTTCGATGGAGTCGTAGAGCGCCTGGAAGTTTCCTTCGCCGAACCCCATGTTGCCCCGGCGCTGGATGATCTCGAAGAACAGCGGCCCGATCTGGTCCTCGCTGAAGATCTGCAGCAGGTACCCCGTAGCGTCCCCGTCGATCTGGACCCCGAGGGCCTCGATGACCTTGAGGTCCTCGGTGACGGTGTAGCCGCCCTTCTCGATGCGGCCCGGCAGGAGCTCGTAGTAGGTGGAGGGGACCTTGAGGAACTGGAAGCCCTGGGAGGCCAGCACGGCCAGCGTCTTGCGGATGTCGTTGGTGGACATGGCGATGTGCTGGACGCCCTGCCCCTTGTGGCGGTTCACGAACTCCTGGATCTGGCTGCGCTCGTCCGTAGGTTCGTTGATGGGGATGATGACCCGGTTGTTGGCGCTCTGGACCACCTTGGAGTTCAGGCCGGTGCCCAGCTGGCCCCGGATGTTGAAGGTCCGGGTGACGGTGAACCCGAACACCCGCTCGTAGAACTCCACCAGGGGTTCCATCTCGCCGGGCCCCACGTTGTTGGTGAGGTGGTCCACCCGCACCAGCCCGGGCTCGCACAGGGGCAGTCCGGGGTCGGGGCGCAGGAAGGGCCAGAAGGCCTCCAGGTCGCCGGTGCGCTCCACCAGGTAGTTGAGGACGTCCCCCACCCCCTTGATGGCCGCGAACCGCAGGGTGCCGCCACCCAGATGGTGCGTCTCGGGTTCGGTCATGACCTTGGCGCCGGCCGCGCGGGCGCCTGCCAGGGCCGCGTCCAGGTCGGTCACCTGGAAATTGAGGGCGCAGACACCCTCCCCATGGGCATGGAAGTAGCGGCCGGCCCAGTGGGTGTCGTCCGCCTCAAGGATGAGGATGTCCATGCGGTTCTGCCGCAGGTGCACCATTTTCCCCCAGGGGGCCCGCCCCGAGGCGACCCGGGCGAAGCCCAGGCGGCGGTACAGGGGCTCAAGGCGATCCAGGACCCCCGTCATCTGGAAATGGTCGATGCGCACGATCCCCAGCGGATTCGTGGCCGCCCGGTTTTCGGCCGGGGTGGAAAGGGAGAAGCTGGTCTTGGGCATTCATGACTCCACAGGGGAGGAATCCAGGATCATAACAGCCCCGGAGAGATTGAGACAGGGTCGCTCCGGCCTTTTTCGGCGCTACAATTCCCAACGAACCTCCCCCCGGGTGCCGCCATGAAATTGATCAACGAAACGAGTCTCTTCCCCCTGCGCAAGGGCCGGATAACCAGACAAGCGCACGTGGACCTGCCCGAGGGGACCTACGAGGAGGAATTCGCCCGCCAGGGCTTTTTCGGGCGGACGACCCACCTGTACCGCACGCACCCCACCACCGCCTGGAGCCGCATCGAGGGCCCCCTGCGCCCCCGCAGCTACGACCTGAACAAGGTGGACCCGGCGACGGACGCCTCGATGCTGGGCAGCCGTGAGCCCGCCTTCTCGCCCGTCTGCATCCTCAGGAACGAGGATGTGGCCCTCCACTGGGTCTCGCCGGGGGCCATGGATTTCCTGTACCGCAACGCGGACGGCGACGACCTCTATTTCATCCATGCGGGCGGGGGCCGGCTGGAGACCACGTTCGGGGTGCTGGAGTACACCCAGGGCGACTACCTGGTCCTGCCCCGGGGCACCACGTACCGTTTCCTGCCCGCCTCCGGGCCCCAGGCCTACCTGCTCATCGAGAGCGCCGGGGAGCTCACGATCCCCGACCGCAACCAGCTGGGCCCCAACGCCCTTTTCGACCCGGCCATGATCGACACCCCGGAGCTGGAGCCCCCCAGTGGCCCTGACCGGGAGTGGGCGGTGCACATCAAGCGGCGGAACGAGATCACCCGGGTCTTCTATCCCTTCAACCCCAACGACGTGGTGGGCTGGAAGGGCGACCTCACCGTCTGGCGGATCAACGTCAAGGACATCCGGCCCGTCATGAGCCCGCGGTACCACCTGCCGCCCAGCGCCCACAGCACCTTCCTGGGCCGCAACTTCGTGGTCTGCTCCTTCCTCCCCCGCCCCTTCGAGGAGGAGGAGGGGGCCATGCGCGTCCCCTTCTACCACAGCAACATCGACTACGACGAGGTGCTGTTCTATTCCTCCGGGCACTTCTTCAGCCGGGAGGGCATCGGACCGGGAATGGTGACCTGGCACCCCCAAGGCATCCACCACGGACCCCACCCCAAGGCCATCCCCGCCTCCCGGCTCAAAGACCGGACGGACGAGGTTGCGGTCATGGTGGACACCGTCCACCCGCTGGAGGCCACGGCGGCCGCCGAAGCCGTGGAGAATCCGGACTACTGGAGTTCCTGGAAGTAGGCGGGGGGCCGCCCTCCCAGATCTTGCGGATTTCATGAGAGAATTCCATCCCGTTCAGCGCCAGCGGGAAGGAGGCACCGTGGAGAACCGCAACATCCTCATCGGTCTTGGAACCGGCCTGGTAGCCGGATTCCTCCTGGGCTATGGGGTCGCCGTCTACACCACCACGGGCCCGTCCCATCAGCCGCCACCACCGGCCGCCATGCCCGCCGCGGGTGGCCAGCCCATGGCGCCTCAGGGTATGGGCATGGGCCAGGTCGACGCGTTCACCCGCATCACCACCACCAAGGCCGTCCTCGCCGCCAACCCCGCGGATGTGGAAGCCTGGATCCTCCTGGGCAACGACTACTTCGACACCCACCAGCCGAAACTGGCCATCGAAGCCTACGAAAAGGCCCTCAAGCTCGCCCCCAAGCATCCCCATGTCGCCGACATCCTCACGGACCAGGGCATCATGTACCGGGAGCTCCAGGACTACGACAAGGCCCTGGCCAACTTCCGCAAGGCCAACGAGGCGGACCCCACCCACCTCCAGAGCCTCCTGAACACGGGCATCGTCTATGCCTCCAACCTCCACGACAAGGCGGCGGCCCGCAAGGCCTGGAACAAGATCATCGAGATGGCCCCGGAAAGCCCCCAGGGGCTCCAGGCCAAGCAGTTCCTGCAGGGACTCTAACGCACGCCTCCCTGACGA
>DBME01000181.1 GCA_002298155.1 Holophagaceae bacterium UBA706
GGCGGGTGTGGAGGCAGGTGATGCGGCGAAGGAGGTCGTCCTTGGCGTCGGCCATGAGGAGGGCTGAACAGAGCACGGCCAAGGCCGCGAGACGGACTTCCTTCAATTCCGGCATCCACCACCTCTGGTTTTACTTTTGCAACAATAGATTTGATTATGGTTGTGTTGATCAAGGCGCGATGCCTGAAGATCGGCTCAAGATACGGCATCCTTCGGCCTTTTCAATCCCGCCTCTATTCTGAAAAAACCTCAAAGGAACCTTCTACCGGAAAGGTCCCCCTAGCCCTTCCCCCCTCCCAGGAGCCGGTCCAGGTAGCGCGACTTCATTTGCCTGCTTGCCATTACCTGCTTGAGAGGCGGCAGTTTCAGGATCACCCCCAGGATCGCGGCCATGGCCCGGTGGTTCCAGAGGGCCTGGTTGTCGAAGATGAGGTTCTGCAGTTTGCCTCGCTCGATCGCCATGAGCACAGCCCGGTGGGCCGTGTTCACCGGGGTAAGCACCCTTGCCGGCCGCGATTCCAGCGTAAGGGAATGGTCCGGACAGGCCCGCACGCACACCCCGCAGCCCAGGCACAGGTCAGCGTCCAGACGCGCCTTCATGCGCCGGGGCCGGTGAGGGTCACCGGCCGAGACCAGGCCCATGGCCTCCACCGGACACGCCCGCACACATTTGCCGCAACCGTTGCAATGATCCGGAGCCAGGTGGGGCAGGAAATTGGTGGTGGCGACGGGGTTCAGCACCGCGAAGCGTTTGGCCGCCAGCAGAGCCTCGCAACAGCATCCACAGCAGTTGCAGATGAACGCCACCCGCTGGCGCACGTTTTCCCCGAACTGCACCAGGCCCTGGTCCCGGGCCGCGTCCAGGAGGTCCAGGCCCTCCCGGACCTCAACCGCCCTGGCCACCCCATGCTTGATGAGGGAGCGGGCCGTGCCGTTGAAGGTCATGCAGATGTCCATGGGCGCCGAACAGGCTTTGCCCAGGTGCTCCATCTTGTGGCGGCAGTAGCAGGTGCCCACCCCCATGTGGGTCGCGGTGCGGATCACCTCCGAGGCCCGCTCGTAGTCCAGCACCCGGATCGCGTTGTCCCCGGGCAGCGCCGCCTCGTTCACGAAAACGCGGCCCAGCTGGGTCTCGCCCCCGGCGAACAGCTGCTTCACGAACGCCTCCTCCACGTTGAGGTATTCGTGGAACAGCTCCGCCAGCAGCTTCTGGTCGTAGCCGTTGCCCACCCGCATGAGGGAGAACTCGAAGAATCCGGCCATGGGCGGGGGGAGCACGAACTGTTGTTCGCCCTTCACCTCCAGGTCCAGCAGCATGCCCCGGGACGCCAGCGCCTCCAGGACGCCCTGGGTTTCGGCGGCCGGCCGCTTCCAAATCCGGGCGGCCGCCGCCACCGTGAAGGGCCGGATCGGAAGCAGGGCCACCAGGGCCGCCTCCTCCTGGGTGAAGAGCGTCTCTAGGATGCGGAACAGCAGCTCCGAAGGCGGCGCCCCCTGGGGGAAGAGGTTGATGCGGTCCGACAGACGCTTGTAGCTGTCCTTGAGGGTCACATGGGCCATGGAAGGCTCCCTGCATGCCGATGGGTCCGGAACAGGGAAAGTATGACCTAAGGCCTTCGTACGGCCACGACCTCCAGGCGCGCCTTCCCGACGGGGCGCTGCCAGACGACCTCGTCGCCGGGCTCGGCATCCAGGAGCGCGCCGGCCAGCGGCGAGGTCCAGCTGATGCGGCCGACGCCGGCTTCGGCCTCGTCCTCCCCCACGATGGTCAGCGTGTCCGTGCTCCCATCCTCCCGGCGGACCTCCACCGTCAGCCCGAAGCGGACCCGGTCAGGCGCCTGGACGGCGGGATCCACCGGGATCGCCCGCTTCAGCCGCCCCTCCAGCCATCGGAGATCCCGCTGCAGGAGCGCCATTTCGTTCGAGTCGTCGGAAGGGCTGATCCCCTGGATGCGGGTTTGCAGGTCCTGCGCCTGGACGCGCAGGCGCTGAAGTCCCGCGGGGGTGATGTAGTTGGGGTGAGGACTCTGGGGGCGCTCGGGCAGCACTTCCGGGCGGGCCGCGTCGTCCGGATCTTTCATGAATGCTCGGTTCACAACGCCCTCCGGGCCCGCGGGTAAAGGTTGATCCGGATGCCGGGGGGAGGCAACCCGGAGCCATGCCCGCGTGCATAATCCAGAGAAAGGGTGCATATTAATGAATTCAACATGGAAAAATAAACGATTTTAATTTCAATTGAATTTAATGAACAAACGAAGGAAGCTTGCCAACCCCTTGGGTGAAGCTCCCCCGACGGGCGTCTCTTCTCCTGGATGGCAGGCGCCATCCGGATCACCCCACGCCGAACCATCGGCGCACAGCAGGGAGATCATCATGCAAACGAGATCCATCCTCATCGCCTCAGGCGTGTTCCTCACCGCCGCGTTCTGCACCGCGCTCCTGCCCGCGCACGCGGGTCAGGCCGGCGAAGGCCGAGGCGAACGCCACGGCGAAGGCCGGGACGACGGTGACAACCGCTGGCAGAAGGGGCTGGCCATCGCCCCCGTCCAACTGAACTTCCAGGACCGGAACAAACGCCTGGTCGGCCTGGGGAGCTACATCGTCAATGGCGTCGCCGGGTGCAACGACTGCCACACGCACCCCAATTTCGCGCCCGGAGGCGATCCGTACCTGGGCCAGCCCAAGATGATCAACACTGCAAACTACTTGGCGGGCGGCAGGGTCTTCGGGCCGTTCATCTCCCGCAACATCACGCCCGAAGCGCCTTCGGGCCTACCGGCCGGCCTCACCCTCGCGCAGTTCAAGGAGGTGCTCCGGGTGGGCACCGACTTCGACAACGCCCACCCCCAGTTCGGCCCCCTCCTCCAGGTCATGCCCTGGCCCGTGTACCAGAGCCTGACCGACGAGGACATCGAGGCGATCTACGCCTACCTCAGCGCGATCCCCCACGCCGAGCAGGGACCGGTCGGGCCGTGAGCCCGTGTTCAAGAAAGGCCCTCACGTGGACCGGCAAGGGACCCTCGTGAGGGCCTCCGCTAGGCCAGTGGGCCCCCCGGGACCCGCTCAGGCCCCGAAGAAGGCCCGCATGCGTTCCCGGTATGCCTGGAGCGCCGACCGACCGGCCGCCGTGATGCGGAAGGAGGTTGCGGGAATGCGCCCCCGGAAGGCCTTCACCGTTTCCAGGTAGCCCCCGGCCTCCAGCTTCTGGGCGTGGCTGCTCAGGTTCCCCTTGTTGAGGCCCGTCACCCGCTGGAGGTACAGGAACTCCACTTCCTCCGCGGCCGCCAGTACGGTGAGGATGGTGAGGCGCGCAGGCTCGTGGACCAGGCGGTCCAGATCCAGGATCGGCGGGAGCGCGTCCTCAGGCCGCATGGAAACGCTCCAGTTCGCGGACCACCCCCCGGTAGTTCCTGAAGCGCCGGAGCCCGCGGAAAAGATAAACGACCGAAAGCACGGCATAGGGCGGGACGAGGAGGATGAGGCTCGCCCCGATGCCCGCGTGGACGAACAGGGTTCCCGTCACGGTGAGGACCATGAGGATGCTCCGGCCCTCCTGGGAGAGATCCCTCCACCGGGCCACGAGGAGCAGTCCCCCCAGGGCAGGCACGGCGATGCCGCCCCAGAAGGCCCAGCGTTCCAGGTGGATACCCCAGAGCACGGGACGGAGGGCGAGGTAGAGGGTCAGCACACCCAGCAGGCCCAGGACGACCGCCCGTTTCCGGGCCTCATCCTGGCCTTCGGCCTGGGCCACGACCCGGCCGAACTGGCCCCGGCTCCACAGGCTCACCAGCCAGAACCCCAGGAACCAGACCAGGGGGCTCAGCCCGAAGAAAAGCTGGAACACATGGGGCAGCGCATGGTCGTTCACCAGGAAATACCGGAGGGCCGGTATCCCGCCCGACACGCCATCCCGCTCATAGAAGGCCATGGCCACGCCCACCGCCATGCCCGACAGGAACAGGAAGAGCATCCCGCCCCAGAGGGTGGCGATGCCTGCGGCATCCTTCGAGCATTCGGCGTACCGCCGGGTCAGATCCTGCAGGTGATCCATATCCCGTACGGGTTTGGACAGGGTTTCCATGGTGTCTCCGATCCTGCAATCAAGTTTGCATTGCAAACTGGTTGGAGGCAAGTGCTTTTTCGCAAGGGGATCCTCCAAGGCATAGAATCAAGGGCCATGGCCCAGCGCATCCCCTTCCACCAGATCGACGCCTTCGCGCCGGCGCCCTTCCAGGGCAACCCGGCGGCCGTCATGCTCCTGGAGGACTGGCTCCCCGACGACCTGATGCTGCGCATCGCCCAGGAGAACAACCTGGCCGAGACCGCCTTCCTGGTCCGGGAGGCGGCCGGATGGCACGTGCGCTGGTTCACCACCGCCTACGAGATCGACCTGTGCGGCCACGCCACCCTGGCCAGCGCATGGCTCATCCTCCATGAGCTGGAACCCGGCGCGGACCGCGTGGCTTTCCGGAGCCGCAGCGGCCCCCTCGCCGTGGAGCGCGAAGGGGACCTGCTGGTGGTGGACCTGCCCGCCCGCCCCGGCGAGGCCGCCACGCAGCACCTCGACGCCCTGGAGGCCGCCCTGGGAGTCCGGCCGAGGGCTGCCCTGCTGTCCCGCGATCTCGTGGCCGTCCTGGAAGACGAGGACGCGGTGCGCGGCCTGGAACCGGACTACGCCGCCCTGGCGGACCTCCCCGGCCTGGGCACCCTGATCACCGCCCCGGGCCGCTCCTACGACTTCGTATCGCGATGCTTCTATCCGCAGGACATCCCCCCCGAGGACCCGGTCACCGGAAGCGCGCATTGCACGCTGGTCCCCTACTGGGCCGCGCGCCTGGGACGCACGCGCCTGCGGGCTTTCCAGGCCTCCCCCCGGGGCGGAGAACTGGCCTGCGAGCTCCGGGGGGATCGTGTGCGCCTGGGCGGCCGGGCCGTGAAGGTCCTCGAAGGGCACATGATCCTGCCCTGAAAAGCGCTGGGGGGTCCTGCAAGAATTCTCCAGGAATACATGACACATTCGACGAGTTAAGGGACCTGTGACTTACGTCTCAGGGTTCCCTCGCCCGCCCTCGATACCATATGGAGAGCGGACGCCAGGGCAAAAAGCGGAGCGTCCCGGAATTTGACGAGGTGTCAAGATGGCCGACCGCCTGGGTTGCAAGTATGGTTCACATCGCGTGCTGGAACCTTCCGGTGTGCTACCCCAACCCGCGCTCCGGGTTGATAACGACATGTCCAAGGTCTACGACAACGAGATCCTGGTGGACGTCATCGCGCTGAACATCGATTCGGCCAGCTTCACCCAGATCGAGGAGGAGGCCGGCGGCGACGCGGACAAGATCGGCGCCCGCATCCTGGAGATCGTGGGCCAGCGGGGCAAGATGCAGAACCCCGTCACCGGCTCGGGCGGCATGTTCATCGGCAAGGTGGCCCGGGTGGGCGCCGCCCTTCAGAACCGCGGCCTCAAGCCCGGCGACAAGATCGCCTCCCTGGTCTCCCTCTCCCTGACCCCCCTGAAGATCGAGAAGATCCTGAAGATCCACATGGAGATCGACCGGGTGGAGATCCAGGGCCAGGCCATCCTCTTCGAATCCGGCCTCTACGCCAAGCTGCCCGAGGACATGGACGAGGGTCTCGCCCTGGCCGCCCTGGACGTGGCGGGCGCTCCGGCCCAGGCCGCCAAGCTGGTCAAGCCGGGCGACTCCGTGCTGATCCTGGGCGCCGGCGGCAAGTCCGGCATGCTCGTGGCCTACGAGGCCATGAAGCGGGTCGGGCCCACGGGCCGCGTGGTGGGCAACGTGTACCTCGAGGAGGACCAGACCGTCCTGGCCGAGCAGGGCCTCTGCCACCAGGTGATCCGGGCCGACGCCACCAAGGCCGTGCCCTTCCTCAACGCCGCCCTGGAAGCCAACGGCGGCCGGGAATACGACGTGGTCTTCAACTGCGTGAACGTGCCCAACACCGAGCTTTCCACGATCCTCCCCACCCGCGACCTGGGCATCGTGTACTTCTTCAGCATGGCCACCAACTTCGCCAAGGCCGCCCTGGGCGCCGAAGGCGTGGGCAAGGACGTGACCATGGTGGTCGGCAACGGCTACACCAAGGACCACGCCGAGATCACCCTCTGGGAGCTGCGGGAGAACCCCAAGCTCCGCCGCCTCTTCGAAGAACGCTACGTCTAGGATCCAACCCGCGAAACCCAGGAGTGACGCCATGGCCGTGAGCCGCCCCCGCCTTGACCTGACCAAGTCCATGCAGATGTACGAGGATTCCAAGAAGCTCTCTCCCGGGGGCATGATGGGCATCCGCCGCCCCTACAACTTCATCGTGGGCGAGTACCCCATCTTCCTGGAGCGCGGCTACAAGGGCCACATCGTCGACGTGGACGGCAACGACTACATCGACATGCTCTGCGCCTACGGCCCGATCATCCTCGGCTACAACGAGAAGGAGATCAACGACGCCGCCATCGCCCAGATGGAGAAGGGCTTCTGCTTCTCCCTGGTGCAGCCCATCCAGAACGAGCTGGAGAAGCGCATCATCGACCTGGTCCCCTCGGCCGAGATGGTCATCCTGGTCAAGACCGGTTCGGACGCCACCAGCGTGGCCGTGCGCGTCGCCCGCGGCTACACCGACCGCAACGTCATCCTCCGCTGCGGCTACCACGGCTGGCACGACTGGGCCGTGGAAGGCCACGGCGGCGTGCCCCAGTGCATCCAGGACCTGACCGTGGAATTCCCCTACGGCGACCTGGAGGAGCTGGAGGCCAAGCTCAAGGCCCATGACGGCGACGTGGCCGGCATCATCATCACCCCCGTGGGCCACCCCCTGGCCCTGCCCGTCCAGGCGCCCCCCCCGGGCTACCTGGAAGGCGTGCGCGCCCTGGCGGACACGTACAAGGCCGTCCTCATCTTCGACGAGATCCGCACCGGCTTCCGCGCGCACATGGGCGGCGCCCAGGCCCGCTACGGCGTCACCCCCGACCTCTCCACCTTCGGCAAAGNNGCCCTGGCCAACGGCTACCCCATCAGCGCGGTGGTCGGCAAGGAGGAGATCATGAAGGTCTGCGAGAGCAAGGTCTTCATCTCCAGCACCTTCTTCCCCAACTCCCTGGAGATGGCCGCGGCCATGAAGTGCCTGGACATCCTGGAGCGCGAGAAGACCATCGACGACATCTGGACCCGGGGCGAGAAGTTCCTCGGCGACCTCCGCACCATCGTCGCGGATTCCAAGATGCCCGTCACGGTGTCGGGCATCCCCCCGATGCCCTACCTCACCTTCGACAAGGCCGACGCGAGCTACAAGAAGCGCCGCGAGCTCTTCTACACCGAGACCATCCGCCGCGGCCTGTTCATCCAGCCCTTCCACCACTGGTACATCTGCGGGCGCCACTCCGACGCCGACCTCAAGGCCGCCCTCACCGCCATCCAGGAATCCCTGGAGCTGGTCGCCGAGACCTTCCCCCGCTAACCATCAGGAGACCCACCATGGCTGACAAGGTCATCATCACCTGCGCGGTCACCGGGGCCGAGACGACCCGGGCCCAGAACCCCGCCCTGCCCCTCACCCCCGCCGAGATCGCCGACGCCGCCTACGACGCCTGGCTCGCCGGCGCCTCCGTCCTCCACCTCCACGTGCGCGACGCCGAGGGCAAGCCCACCCAGGACCTGGCGGTCTTCAAGGACGCCATCGACCGGGTGCGCGCCAAGTGCGACATCGTCATCGAGACCACCACCGGCGGCGCCGTGGGCATGACCCCCCAGGAGCGCCTGCAGCCCGTGACCCTCGACCCCGACATGGCGAGCCTGGACTGCGGCACCGTCAACTTCGGCGACGAGTTCATCGTCAACACCCTGCCCATGATGCGCGAGTTCGCCAGCCTCATGCGCGAGCACAAGGTGCGCCCCACGCTGGAGTGCTTCGACCTCTCCCACGTCTACGCCTCCCACATGCTCATCAAGGAAGGCCTCGTGGAGGCCCCCTTCCACTACGGCTTCGTGCTCAACGTCCCCGCCGGCGTGGTCTACGAACCCGACGTGCTGGAGATGTTCGTGCGCAAGCTGCCCCAGGGCGCCCACTGGACCGCCATGGGCATCGGCCGCGCCAACCTCCCGGCCGTCTACGGCGCCCTGGCCATGGGCGGCAACATCCGGGTGGGCTTCGAGGACAACGTCTACTACTCCCGGGGCGTCCTGGCCAAGTCCAACGCCGAGCTCGTGGAGCGCGCCGCCCGCATCGCCAGGGAGTCCGGCCGCGAGATCGCGCGCCCCGAAGACGTCCGCGCCATGTTCAAGCTGCGCGGATAACGATCCGGACCAAGGAGAAGAAGAAATGGAATACCTGAACGTAGATTGGCGCAAGACGGACCTCTACAAGGATGTGCCCGAGGCCACCTGGAACGACTGGCGCTGGCAGCTCTCCAACGGCATCTGCGACATCGACCACCTGGAGAAGGTCGTCACCCTCACCGCCCACGAGCGGGAGAACCTCAAGAAGGCCCTGTCCAAGTTCACCATGGCCATCACGCCCTACTACGCGGCCCTGATGGACCCCAACGACGCCGACGATCCCGTCCGCATGCAGTCCGTGCCCCGCATCGCCGAGCTGTACGACGATCCCTCGGACCTGGACGACCCCCTCCACGAGGATGTGGACTCCCCCGTCCCGGGCCTCACCCACCGCTACCCGGACCGGGTGCTGCTGCTCATCACCAACATCTGCTCCATGAACTGCCGCCACTGCACCCGCCGCCGCCTGGTGGGCGCCGAGGACGTGGACATGCCCGAGGAGAACATCGCCCGGGCCATCGAGTACATCCGCCAGACCAAGACCGTGCGCGACGTGCTCATTTCCGGCGGCGACCCCCTGGTGCTCACCGACGAGCGCCTGGAATCCGTGATCTCGCGGATCCGGGAGATCGACCACGTGGAGATCATCCGCATCGGCACCCGGGCCCCTGTGGTCATGCCCATGCGCATCACCGACTCGCTGGTGGACATGCTGAAGAAGTACCACCCGATCTACGTGAACACCCACTTCAACCACGCCAAGGAGATCACCCGCGAGGCCAAGGAAGCCCTGGCGAAGCTGGCCGACGCCGGCATCCAGCTGGGCAACCAGAGCGTCCTCCTCAAGGGCATCAACGACTCGCCGATCATCATGAAGGAGCTCGTGCACAAGCTCCTCACCGTGCGGGTGAAGCCCTACTACATCTACCAGTGCGACCTCTCCATGGGCATCTCCCACTTCCGCACCACCGTGGGCAAGGGCATCGAGATCATCGAGAGCCTGCGCGGGCACACCTCCGGCATGGCCGTGCCCACCTTCGTGGTGGACGCCCCCGGCGGCGGCGGCAAGATCCCGGTCATGCCGAACTACGTCATCGTCATGGGCGAGGACCGCGTCATCCTGCGCAACTACGAGGGCGTCATCACCACCTACACCCAGCCCTCGAACAGCCCCGCCACCAAGCATTCGGCCCACCACTTCCGTCTCCACGGCCGGTACAAGGCCAAGGGCGGCGTGGCCAGCCTGCTCGCCGGGGACCAGCTGTGCCTTGAACCCGCCAACCTGGCTCGCAAGGATCGGCATTCCTGACGGAGGGGCATGGATGGAGGCGCTGGAGGGCATCCAGGGGACGATCACCGCGGTGACCGGCTTCGAGAAGGGTTCCGGGAAGACCACCTTCCTGAACCTCGCCCTCCCGTACGCCCGTGAGGCCGGCCCCGTGGCCGTCTTCACCATCGGGGTGGACGGCGCCCTCAAGACCGGCGACCAGGGCACGGCGGGAATCCGGGTGGAGCCCGGCGACGTGGTCATGACCACCGAAGCCTTCGCCCGGGCCTCCTCCGCGCGCCTGGAGGTGCTGGAGACGGTGCCCGGGCGCACCGCCCTGGGCCGGCTCTTCCTGGGGCGGGCGCTCCGGGGCGGCTCCATCACCCTGGTGGGACCCGAGCACTTCTCGGCCCTGGCCTCCGTCACGGAGCTGGTGCGCCGGGAAGGCTGGGCGTCCACCGTGCTGGTGGACGGCGCGGTGAGCCGCATGACCCAGATCGGCGCCCTTGGCGAGGTGGGTTTCGTCTTCACCCTGCGTGCGGATCCGGGCAACCTGGACCGCGCCTGCGCCCGGGTGCGGGCCCTGGCCGCCCTGGCCGCCCTGGCTACCACCGCCACCGCCACCGCCACCNNCGCCGGAACCCGCCGAGGGCGTCCTGCGCTTCGAGGGGCCCCTCACCTCCGAGGCCCTCAAGGCGCTGCCCCGCGACCTGCGCGGCCTCTCCCTGGAGGACTTCACCAAGTGCTTCCTGGAGCCCCAGGAGCTGGTGCGCCTCCTGGAACGCACCGCCTGCTCCGTGCGGCGGCGCTTCCCGGTGGTCGCCNNTCCTGGCCCGGGCCGACGTCCCCCGCCTGCTGCTCAATCCCTTCGAGGCGGCGGTATGAACGCCGACGTGCTCACCTACGCCGAGTTCCAGGGTTTCTGGGACCAGTTCCGCCCGGAGACCCCCTTCGGCCGGAAGGTGAAGGCCCGCATGGAGGTTCACCGTTCGGCCTCGGATCTCGAGCGGATCTGGGATCTCACCGAGGCCGCGGGCACCCTGCTGGGCGCCGACACGGTCCGTCTGGACCGCATCACCCACCACCTCAAGCGCCTGCCCCGGTTCCCCCAGGAGGAGCGCCCCGTCTACGGCGAGGTGGAGCTATTCCAGTTCAAGAAGTTCCTGTTCAACTACCGGAGCCTGGTGCAGCTCCTGCCCGCGCGGATCCTGGGCGAGTTCGGACTTTCCTTCGCCTCGGACGCCTTCGCCGCCCAGCTGGACCTGGGCCGCCAGAGCGCCGAATCCTTCCACGTCTCCGACGCCTACTCCGAGGACCTCAAGGCCGTGCGCGCCGAGATCCGGGCCACGGACGAGGCCGCCGCGGCCGCCCGGGCCCGCCGGACCGAAGCCATCCAGGCCCGGTGGGGCCTGGATTTCGCCACCCGCGAATTCGCCCTGGTGGCCCACCACGCCCTGGGCGACCCCGGCGGCCTCCTCCTGGTGGAGCCCTACGACGACCTCCACCACCTGGTCCGCCCCCTGCGCAGCCCCGGGGAGCTCGTGCTGGCCGAGCGCCGCGCGGAGCTGGGCGTCCGGGAGGCGGCCCTGGAGGAGGGCGTGCTGGAATCCCTGGCCCACGCGGCCCGCCTGGAACTCGGCCGCATGGAAACCTACGTGGAGGCCGTGACGGCCTTCGACCTGGCCCTGGCCCNNACGGGCCCGCCTGGCCCTCGCCCACGGCCTGCGCCGCCCCATCCTGGGTTCCGGCACGGTGATCGTCGAGGGCGGCAGGTTCCTGCCCTGCGAAGCCGCCTGCGTGGAGCTGGGCGCCATCTACGTGCCCCTGGACGCCACCTTCGCCCCCGGCGCCACGGTGATCTTCGGCTCCAACATGGGCGGCAAGACCATCGTCCTCAAGACCCTCGCCTTCCTGCAGCTGTGCGCCCAGACGGGGCTGTTCGTCCCCGCCTTGGCCTTCACCACCCGCGTCTTCCTGCACTTCCACTTCCTGGGCGAGGGCGGAATCCGCCGCGAGGACCTGGGGCTCTCCGGCTTCGGCCGGGAGATCCAGCGCTTCAACGAGGCCTGGGGCGACTTCGCGGAGCCCACCCTGGCGCTCTTCGACGAGTTCGCCCGCACCACCCAGTCCCGGGAGGCCGAGGCGCTCCTGTCGGCCATCCTGGAGGCCCTGGGCGGCAACACCGCGGTCCTGGCCCTCTTCTCCACCCACTTTCGGGGCGTGCGGCGCTTTGACGACGTGCGCTACCTGCGCATGAAGGGTCTTGACCCCGCGCGGGTCCCCGCCGAGGGCGGCCCCCGGGAGCGCATCCAGCTGATCATCCGGGCCACGGACTTCCGCCTGGTCACCGACGAGGGCCTTCCGGCCGTGTCGGAGGCCATCGCCGTGGCTGAGGCCCTGGGCCTCGAACCGAATCTGGCCCGCAGGGCCAGCCACCACTACCAGCGAACGTAAGGGGGACCCCATGGAATCGAAGCTGGCGCTCTCGCAGGAGCGCATCCAGAAAGCGAGGGAACTGGCCACGAGCATCGTCGGGCCGGTCCTGGACTTCGTGGACCTGCACACCACGGTCACCGTGGAGCGCGCCACCCTGCGCCTCGCCGGCGCCGACGGGGCCGACGCCGACGGCGTGCCCGTCCCGAACCTGGTGGTGGACCAGCTCAAGGGACGCCTGGAGGACGGCGCCCTGCTCTACTATGTCAACGCCCTGGTGAAGACCGGCGGCACCGTGGCCGACCTCAACGCGCGCATCGCCGGGGGCCTGGACGTGGCCGCCCTGCCCCTGGGCGACCGGGGCACCCTGGAGGCCAAGGCCGCCGAGCTGGTGGAGACCTTCCAGCGCCGGGTGAAGGCCAACCGCGCCCATCGCGAGGCCAAGCAGAAGCAGTTCGAGGGCCGCAACCACAGCCCCCTGCTATACGTCATCGTGGCCACCGGCAACATCCACGAGGACACCAAGCAGGCCGTGGCCGCCGCCGAGCAGGGCGCCGACGTGGTCGCCGTCATCCGCACCACCGCCCAGAGCCTCCTGGACTACGTCCCCTACGGCGCCACCACCGAGGGCTTCGGCGGGACCTACGCCACCCAGGAGAACTTCCGCATCATGCGCGCCGCCCTGGACGAGGTCGTGGAGCGGGAGGGACGCTACATCCTCCTCACCAACTACGCCTCGGGCCTGTGCATGCCGGAGATCGCCGCCATGGGCGCCCTGGAGCGCCTGGACATGATGCTCAACGACTCGATGTACGGGATCCTCTTCCGCGACATCAACATGTACCGCACCTTCGTGGACCAGAAGTTCAGCCGCATGATCAACGCCTTCGCGGGGATCATCATCAACACCGGCGAGGACAACTACCTGACCACCAGCGATGCGGTGGAGAAGGCCTACACGGTGCTGGCCAGCCAGTTCCTGAACGAGCGCTTCGCCTACGCGGCGGGCCTGCCGCCCCGCCTCATGGGCCTGGGGCACGCCTTCGAGATGAACCCCACCCTCCACAACGGCTTCCTCCTGGAAGTGGCCCAGGCCCAGATGGCCCGGGAGATCTTCCCCGAGGCCCCGCTGAAGTACATGCCGCCCACCAAGTTCATGACGGGCGACATCTTCAAGGGCCTGGCCATGAACTCCATGTTCAACTTCGCCTCGAAGCTCACCGGGCAGGGCATCCACCTCCTGGGCATGCTCACGGAAGCCATCCACACGCCGTTCATGATGGACCGCTTCCTGGCGCTGGATAACGCCAAGCACGTCATGAACACCATGGAGGGGCTCGCCGACGAGATCGAGTTCCGCAAGGACGGCGTCATCGCCAACCGCGCCAAGGAAGTGCTGGAGGAGACCGTGGTCTTCCTGGAGGAGATCGACGGGGTGGGCCTCATGCCCGCCATCGAGCAGGGCCGGTTCGCCGACATCAAGCGCCCCGCGGACCTGGGCAAGGGCCTGGACGGGCTGCAGAAGAAGGGGCCCGGCTACTTCAACCCCTTCGAGGACTTCCTCAAGGCCGAGCTGGGCCTCTAGGCTCCGCAGCGCCCCCCACCCCCTGGACACACCTCTGGAGCTAGACCCATGATCATCCGACCCTATGGCGACACCCTCGACGACGGAGCCGTCCAGCTCTCCTTCACCCTCCCCGTCCCCGACGGGCCCAAGGGCCGCGAGGCCGCGCGGCTCTTCGTGGAGAAGCTGGGGTTCAAGCACGTGGACGTGGTGCATTCCACGGCCCTGTCCTCGGGCTTCAGCATGTACGTGGCCTACGGCAAGACCGAGACGAGCGTCGACTACGCCGCCATCCAGGTGGAGGAGGCCACCGGCGCCAAGGTCTACACCATGGACGAGGCCAACGCCGTCATCCGCGAGAAGCTGGGCCGCAAGGTGGTGGTGGTGGGGGCCTGCACGGGCTTCGACGCCCACACCGTGGGCATCGACGCCATCATGAACATGAAGGGCTACAACCACCACTTCGGCCTGGAACGCTATCCGGAACTGGAGACCTTCAACCTCGGCGCCCAGGTGCCCAACGAGAAGCTCATCGACTACGCCGTGAAGGTGAACGCCGACGCCATCCTCGTCTCCCAGGTGGTCACCCAGAAGGATGTCCACATCCAGAACATGACCGAGTTCATCGAACTCCTGCAGGCCCGCGGCCTTCGCGAACGATTCATCGTCTGCGCCGGCGGGACCCGCATCGGCAACAAGCTGGCGGTGGAGCTGGGGTACGATGGCGGTTTCGGCAAGGGCAGCTATGCCGAACACGTCGCCACCTTCATCATCGACCGCCTCATCGAACGCAAGACTGTCCACTAGGGGGATCCCGTGCTCGAGAAACCGATCATCACGGCCCAGGAGGCCGCGGAAAAAGTGAAGGACGGCTGCACGCTCATGTCCGGAGGGTTCATGGGCTGCGGGGCGGCCCACACCATCATCCAGGCCCTCAAGGCCAAGGGGCTGAAGGACGTGTCCCTCATCAGCACCGACACCGCCATGCATGACCTCAAGACCGGCAAGGTCACGGGCATCGGCCACCTGGTGGTGGACCGCTGTTTCCGGAAGATCACCGCCAGCCACATCGGCCTCAACCAGGAGACCCAGCGCCAGATGAACGCCGGGGAGACCGAGGTGGAGCTGGTGCCCCAGGGCACCCTGGCCGAGCGCATCCGCGCCGCGGGCAACGGCCTGGGCGGCTTCCTGACCCCCACGGGCATCGGCACCGAGGTGCAGGAGGGCAAGCAGATCCTCAACGTCAACGGCCGGGACTACCTCCTGGAACTGCCCCTGAAGGCCGACGTGGCCATCGTCAAGGCCAAGAAGGCCGACAAGGCCGGCAACCTCATCTATGCGGGCACGGCACGCAACTTCAACCCCATGATGGCCACCGCCGCGGACCTGGTCATCGCCGAGGCCGAGGAGATCGTGGAAGTGGGCGAACTGGACCCCAACCACGTGCACACGCCGTCGATCTTCGTGGATTTCCTGGTCAAGGCCGAACGGCTGGAGATGTGAGGTAGATATGGAATACGCACCCAACAAGGACGTCATCGTCAAGCGCATCGCCCGCATCTTCCATTCCGGCGACGTGGTGAACCTGGGCATCGGCCTGCCCACCCAGGTGGTCAACCACGTGCCCGAGGGCGTGGTCATCATCCTCCAGTCCGAGAACGGCCTGATGGGCCTGGGCCCCGCGCCCGAGAAGGGCTGCGAGGACTGGGACAACGTCAACGCCGGCGGCTCCCCCATCACCGTCCAGCCCGGGGGCTGCTTCTTCGATTCCGCCACCAGCTTCGGCATCATCCGGGGCGGCCACGTGGACTACACGGTCCTGGGCGTCCTGGAAGTGGACCAGGAGGGCAACCTCGCCAACTACAAGGTCCCCGGCAAGATGGTCCCCGGCATGGGCGGGGCCATGGACCTCACCACCGGGGCCCGCACCGTCATCTGCTCCACCCTCCATTTCGAGCCCTCGGGCAAGAGCCGCCTCAAGCGCCGCTGCACCCTGCCCCTGACCGCCGCCAAGGAAGTGGATCTGGTCGTCACCGACCTGGGCCTCTTCCAGGTGAAGGACGGCCACTTCGTCCTGGCCGAGTGCTTCGCCCCCTACACCCCCGAATGGGTGAAGGAGAAGACCGACGCCGACGTGGTCATCGCCCCCGACTGCAAGATCGTGAATCTCGACTGAGGAGTCAACCATGAGCAAAGTCAGCATCATCGGGGCCCACAACACGAAATTCGGGTCCCTCGTGAAACGCAACAAGGAGACCGGCGAGATCACCGACCTCCAGTCCATCTACGACCTGATGATCGAGGCGGGCCGCGGCGCCCTCCAGGACGCCGGCATCACCGGCGCCGAGGTCGACGGCGTGTGGGTGGGTTCCTGCGCCCCCGGCATCTTCGCCAACCAGGAGCACCTGGCGGCCTTCGCCACCGAGATCGACCCCGAGGGCCTGCGCTTCAAGCCCATGACCCGCTGCGAGGACGCCTGCGCCTCCGGCTCCGTGGCCCTCTACGACGCCCTCTACGCCGTCGAAGCCGGGCGCGTGGACGTGGCCCTGGTGGTGGGCGTCGAGAAGATGAACCTGCTGGACACCAAGGGCGTCACCCACGCCCTGGCCACCTGTTCCCACTGGCCCGAGGAGGGCGCCAAGGCCGTGAGCTTCCCGTGCCTGTTCGCCGAATACGCGAAGGGCTACCGGGACCACTACGGCCTGGACGGCGACACCTTCAAGGCCATGCTGGCCACCGTGGCCGCCCTGGGCTACCGCAACGGCGTGGAGAACCCCCTGGCCCACTTCGGCAAGGGCGGCCCCTCCGACAAGCTGGGCCTGTTCACCAAGGAGGCCATCCTCGGCCTGCCCCCGGAGAAGAACCCGGTCATCGCCGATCCCCTGGCCCTCCATGACTGCTCCCTGGTCACCGACGGCGCGGCCGCGGTGGTGATCATGCGCACCGACGCCGCCAAGGCCACCGGCCGCAAGGCCGTGGAGATCGCCGGCGTGGGCCACGTGAACGAGCGCATCGCCATCTCCGTGCGCCCGAACATGCACGAGCTCATGGCCGGCAAGGAAGCCGTGCGCCGCGCCTTCAAGGAGGCCGGCATCGGCATCCACGACGTGGACATCGCCGAAGTGCACGACTGCTTCACCATCAACCAGATCCTCTCCACGGAAGCCCTGGGCCTCTCCAAGGACGGCCGGGCCGGCTTCGACTACCTCGAGGGCCGCTTCACCCACGACGATCCCCACTGCGCCATCAACCTCTCCGGCGGCCTGAAGGCCAAGGGCCACCCCGTGGGCGCCACCGGCGTGTCCATGCACGCCCTCCTCTACAAGCAGCTGGTGGGCGAGCCCATCGGCGTGACGCTCGCGAAGAAGGTCCCCCAGGTGGGCGTGTCCTTCAACGTCGGCGGCTCCGCCGTGACCAACTGCGTGACGGTCCTTCGCCGCGCCTTCTGACGCGACGGCAGTCCCCGGTTCCACGTGAACGGGCCGCTGGCGCG
>DBME01000238.1 GCA_002298155.1 Holophagaceae bacterium UBA706
TCGTTGTGCTTGCCGCCGGCGCGAAGGCACTTCTGGGACGTGGCGGCCCGGGTGTAGTCGCGCTTCTCCTTGCCGAGGAAGAGGTCCTTGAACTGGACCATGCCTGCGTTGGTCCACATCACGGTCGGATCGTCGGCGGGACCCACCACGGAACTGGAGGACACCACGCGGTGGCCGCGGGCGGCGAAATAGTCCAGGAAGCGGGTGCGGAGTTCTGAAGCTTTCATGATTTCACTTTCTCTAGTGGCGGAAATGGCGGGTGCCGGTGAAGAAGAGCCAGACGCCCAGACGCTGGGCGGCCTCGATGACGTCCTTGTCGCGCAGGGAGCCTCCGGGCTCGATGAGCGCGCTGACGCCATGCTGGACGGCCAGTTCCAGGCCGTCGGCGAAGGGGAAGAAGGCGTCCGAGCCCAGGATGGCGCCCTTGGCCCGGTCACCGGCCTTGCGGCAGGCGATCTCGACGGAATCCACGCGGCTCATCTGGCCCGCGCCGATGCCCACCGTGCCGCCGTCCCGCACCAGGACGATGGCGTTGGACTTGACGGCCTTGGCCACGGTCTGGGCGAGGATCATGTCCTCCACCAGGGGCTTGGGGCCCTTGCCGGTGGCCTTGACCTGCCACTGCTCCACGGGCGTGAAGGCGTCGTCGGGACGCTGCACCAGGAAGCCGCCGCCGATGCTCCGCAGGTCCATGCCGTGGGCGGACAGGGGCCAGGAGGCCGGGGTCTCCAGGAGGCGCAGCTGCTTCTTGGCGGAGAACAGGGCCAGCGCCTCCGGGGAGAACCCGGGCGCCATGACCACTTCCCAGAAGCTCTGGATCATGGCCTGGGCCACTTCCACGCCCACGGGGCGGTTGAAGGCGGCGATGCCCCCGAAGGAGGAGACGGGGTCCCCGGCCTGGGCCTTCAGGAAGGCCTCCAGGACATGGGGTCCGCGGCCCACGCCGCAGGGGTTGTTGTGCTTGACGATGACGCAGGAGGGGGCCAGGAACTGGAACACCGTGCGCGCCGCGGCGTCCGCGTCCAGGAGGTTGTTGAAGCTCAGCTCCTTGCCCTGGAGCTGGCGGCAGGCGGAGATGCCCTCCTCGGGCGCCCCGGGCCGCACGTAGAAGGCGGCGGCCTGGTGGGGGTTCTCACCGTAGCGCAGGGCCTGCTTGGCCTCCAGGCCGATGCTCACCCGCTCGGGCAGGGCGTCCCCGCCGGAGAAGGAGGCCATCCAGGCGCTGATGGCGGCGTCATAGGCGGCGGTGCGCTGGAAGGCGGCCAGGGCGCAGGCCTTGCGGTCCTCCAGGCTCCAGCTCCCCTCGCCCAGCTTGGCGAGGAAGGTCTCATACTGCGCCGGGTCGGTGAGCACCGTCACGGACGCGTGGTTCTTGGAGGCCGACCGGATCATGCTGGGGCCGCCGATGTCGATCTGCTCGATGCATTCCTCGGGCGTGACCCCGGGGCGGGCCACGGTGGCCTCGAAGGGATAGAGGTTCACCACCACCAGGTCGATGGGCTCGATGCCCAGGGCGGCGGCGTCCTTAACGTGGGCCGGGTCGTCCCGGCGGAAGAGCAGGCCCCCGTGGACACGGGGGTGCAGGGTCTTCACCCGGCCCCCGAACGCCTCGGGCGCGCCGGTGAATTCGGCCACTTCCCGCACAGGCAGGCCCGCGTCCTGGATGGCCTTGAGCGTCCCCCCCGTGGCCAGGAGGTCCCAGCCCAGGGCGCGCAGGCCCTTGGCCAGGGGCAGCAGTCCCGTCTTGTCGTAGACCGAAATCAGAGCCGTAGCCATGGGTTCCCCGCAAAAATCCATTGTTTCATGGAGAAGCTGGAGCGAGAACCCCGGAAGGCGATAGGATGCGGATGAGGATTCACGGATTTTCCCATTCAGGCCGATGACGAATTAGGAGGGAGGGTTCCATGGACGTTCAAGTGGAAGTCCAGTTCACCGTCCAGCACACCCTGGAGGAGCTCAAGGAGCAGTTCGTGCGCCGGGGCCACATCCCCGACTGGCACGTCATCGACGCCGACACCCGTCCCCAGCTGTTCTTCGAGAACCGCCTCGTCAGCTTCAACCTGTCCTCCGAGGATGACCGCTTCGCCTGGTTCGTCTTCTCCATGGAAGCCTGCGGGGAGCTGCGGAAACGGATCCTGATCCGCAACGTCATCCCCTCGGGGGTGAACATCGACATCCCGAACCTCAAGGAATTCCTTAATTTCTGCAGGAACTGCCTGGTGGGCCCCCCCGGCGGCGAGTAGGGACCGGTCCGCGCGGCCGGGAGCCCCCCGGAGCCCCGGCGGGACCAATGCCCCCTGTTCCGAATCCCCGGAATGCCTCATGCTGGAAGGCGTAACGCGGGAAGAGCCATGCCGACGCTTAAGATCAACGATATCTCAGTGAATGTGGAGCCCGGGACCCTGCTCCTGGACGCGTGCGCCCAGGCCGGCTTCCCGGTGCCCAGCTACTGCTACCACCCGTCCCTGAGCCCCGTGGCCACCTGCCGCATGTGCCTGGTGGAGGTCAAGGGCCAGCCCAAGCTGGCCACGGCCTGCACCACCACCGCCATGGACGGCCAGGAGGTCTACACCAACTCCAAGTCCGTGGCCGACGGCCGCGCCGGGGTCATGGAGTTCCTCCTCATCAACCACCCCCTGGACTGCCCCATCTGCGACCAGGCGGGCGAGTGCAAGCTCCAGGACTACAGCTACCAGTACGGCAGCGACGACAGCCGCATGGTCGAACCCAAGCGCCGCTACCACTACGAGGACCTCGGCGCCAAGATCGTCATCGACAAGAACCGCTGCATCCACTGCACCCGCTGCGTCCGCTTCACCCGCGAGATCTCCGGCGGCGGCGAGCTGATCGTGGCCAACCGGGGCGCCCACCTGGAAGTCACCACCTATTCCGGCAGGAGCATGGACGACAACCCGCTCGCGGGCAACGTCGTGGACATCTGCCCCGTGGGCGCGCTCACCAGCAGGGACTTCCGCTTCAACAAGCGGGTGTGGTACCTCAAGCCGGTCCCCACCATCAACCGCCTGTCGCCCCTGGCCAACCCCATCTGGGCCGACGTGGACCAGAACCGCCTCTGGCGCTTCCGCCCCCGCCCCCAGGGCACCAAGCTCTCCACCCAGTTCATGTTCGATGCCGACCGGAACGCCTGGCACCGCTATGACATCGACCCCGCCACCCGCGTGGTTGCGCCGACCCTCGGCGGAAAGCCCGCCAAGGCCGAAGACATCGCCGCGGCCCTGCGCGCGGCGGGAACCGTGGCCGTGATCGGCCAGGGGACCTTCGGCTGCGACGCGGCCCAGCGCCTGGGGGATCTGGCTTCCAGCCCCGACCTGCGCTACGGCAGCGGCGACCGCCTCGACCAGATCCAGTATCCCGCCCTGCAGCTCAGCAGCGACGGCGTCATCAACCGCCGCGGCTTCAGCGAGCGCGGCTACCGCTTCGGGCACCTCGACGAGCTCCTGGCGCGGGTCCGCAGCGGCGAAGTGAAGGCCGTGGTCGTGCTCCACGACGACGTCTTCTCCAGCCGGGGCGAGACCGGCCGCATCCGCGAGATCATGGCCGCCGCCACCTTCAGCCTCGTCCTGGAGCCCATCCCCGGCGAGATGGCCAAGGCCGGCGCCGCCACCCTGCCCGTGGCCACCTACCTCGAGGAGAGCGACTTCGTCGTGAACCACGACGGCGAACTGCGGCGCTACCAGAAGGCCCTGGAACCCCCCCGCGGCGTGAAGACCATCGCGGCCTGGGCCCGGGAGCTGGCCGGCGCCCTGTACGGGGCCATGGCCTAGCACGGCATGCCCGGGACCCTGATCCTCGTCTACGACGCCGAAGACCTGCGCTGCAGGCATCTGGTGGACTGGGTCGGCCAGCACGACCGGGACGGGCTCGTGGTGACCTTCCCCTACCAGAACGGCGAGGTGGTGCGCCTGGCCCCGGAGCTGGCGGGCCTGGACTACCGCGGCAGGATCTACACCCTGGACATGGAAACCCGCGAGATGCGCGGGGGCACCGCCATCGTGCCGGCCATCCTCGTCCGTTTGCCTGCATGGTCCTGGGCGTCCTTGCCGGCGCGCCTGCCCCTGGTGGCCAGGCTTATCCTATGGATGGCGGGCCGCTGACGCGCCACCAGGATGCCCGGGCCCCCGCCCCGGAGAACGAACCCCTTGGAATGCTAGAAAGGCCGCCATGCCCGCACTCAACGCCACCGTCACCCAGCGCACGGACCTCGCGCCGGGGCTCATGATCATCCGGGTCAAGCCCGACGGCTGGGAACTGCCCCCCTTCAAGCCCGGCCAGTTCGCCGTGCTGGGCCTCCCCGCCGACGCCCCCCGCAGCCCCCGCGCCCTGCCCGAGGACTCCGGCCCGGACGCCTTCCCGCGCAGGGCCTACTCCATCGCCTCGTCTTCCCTGGACCGGGGATTCCTCGAGTTCTACATCGTGGAGGTCCCCGGGGGCGCGCTCACCCCGCGGCTCTTCGCGCTGCGCGAGGGCGATCCGCTGTGGGTCGGCCCCAAGCTCACGGGCCTGTTCACCCTGGACCAGACGGACCCGGCCCGGAACCTGGTCCTCGTCGCCACCGGCACCGGGCTGGCGCCCTACATGTCGATGCTCAGGACCCACCTCGCCACCGGCGGGGACCGGCGCTACGCGGTCATCCACGGCGCGCGCAACTCCCGCGACCTGGGCTACCGGGACGAACTGTTCCACCTCCAGCGGGACTATCCCAACTTCCTCTACCTGCCGGTGATCTCCCGCCCCGCCGAGGACCCCGGAGGCTGGACCGGCGCCACCGGACGCCTCCAGGATTTCTGGCGCACGAACCCCCTGGACGGCCCCTGGGGAGGCCATCCGACCCCGGCGGACGCGGAACTGTTCCTCTGCGGCAATCCCGGCATGGTGGAAGCGATGGTGGGGGTGCTGGAGGCCGAGGGCTTCCAGGAGCACACGCGCAAGACGCCCGGCCAGATCCACTACGAAAAGTACTGGTGACCCGGATCAGACGATCCCCTCCGGCCAGCTCCTAGAAGGTGACCCCGGCCCCGAAGGTCCAGACCCTCTGGAACTCCTGCCCGGAGCCCTGCGCCGTGAGGTAGGAGGCCAGGTCCGCCGGGGAATCCACCTGCACGGGATGGTTCTTCGTGATGGGTTGCTGGTAGCTGGCGGCGAGGTAGGCGTTGACCACAGGCAGGGGGATGGGGAGGGTGTACCGGATTCCCACCCGCAGCCACGGCCGGACCAGATTGCGATCCTGGCCGGCCGCGTCCACGTCGTATTTGTAGGACTGGAACCGGCCGATGGCGCCCAGTTCCCCGGCCAGCCCCGTGAAGGGGACCCAGAACTGCGCATTGACCCCGACCCCGACGCCGGTCTGCTTCAGGTGCCCGCCCACGGTGGCCGCGCCCTGCTGGAACTGCGCGTCGGCCTGCCACTGGGAGAACTCGGCGCCCCACTCCAGCTTGAGCACCGGCCCCACCCGCACGATGCGGTGGTTGGCGGTGAAGATGATCCCCTTGCCGGTGTCCAGGTTCTTCTGGGCCAGTTGCACGGCTCCGCCGATCAGGGTCTGGGGCAGGTTCTGGCCCTTGGGGAAGGGCACTTCCAGGCGCAGATCCCAGGCCTGGGCCGAAAGGGGCACGGCCAGAAGTGAAAGGGCCAGGGCCTTGGTCAGCGACATGGGCAACCTCCGGATGCTCCCCCAGGATGCGTCAAGGGGCCTCGGCGCGGAAGATCCCCTGCAAATTCCGCCCGGTGTCATGTTTTTGACTTGACCCGTTCCTGTCACGATCTAGGCTATTTACAACTACGAAAGTAAAGATGCCCCCCCTCCCCCGCCTCCACTGGTCCACCCTCGGCGAGCCCACCCTCGGGCTGGAGCACCGCTGGGCGGGCATGTGGGACGTGACCACGGACCGCGCGGCCACGCCGGCGCTGCCTCCGCGGGAGACGGACCTGTGGGCCATCACCGCTTCCGCCCCGGAGCCTCCCGCGCCCCTGGTGCGGGCCTGCGCCGAAGCGGGGGCGCTGCCCATCCTTCTCCTGCTCCCCCCGGATCTGGCCGCCATCGACCCCGCCGTCCTGGTCCAGTGGAGCGCCCTGGGCTCGGTGCGCTGGGGCTTCATGCAGGACGCGGCGCCCCTCCCGGGCCTGCGCCCCGCCACCCTGCCACCCCC
>DBME01000045.1:0-2494 GCA_002298155.1 Holophagaceae bacterium UBA706
TCCATCAATGGTCCACAGCCCAGGTATGGAGCATCATCGAGCGCTGGAAGGTCAACCCGCATCCGTGCTACCGCCTCGGATATGCGCGGTGCTCGTGTGCCTGCTGCATTTTCGGAAACAAGGACCAGTGGGCCTCTACCAGGGTTGTCGTCCCCGAGCAGTTCGAGGACGTGGCCACCTACGAAAGCCTCTTCCTGAAAACCATCGATCGGAAACTGTCCCTGTCGGCCAAAGCCGATCAAGGCACTCCCTACTCCGCCACCAAAAACGCGGCGGTCGTCGCCGAAGCCCGCAATGCGGACTGGAATGAACCTGTGATCCTGGACGAGTGGGTCATGCCAGCCGGTGCATTCGAAGCCCTTGACGGCCCTTGCTAGGAGCTCATCCATGACCACCACTGATCGCCTCTCCCACAACCAGCTCATTCTCAAGGCCCTCACCTGGCTGAAGACGACCAAGAAGTGTGCCACCGTGCTCGCCGAGCTCAGCTCTGTGCGCCGGGAGATCCCCGACGCCATCGGCTGGCGTGCCCGCGGCCTCTCCGTGCTGATCGAATGCAAGGTGTCCAGGGCTGATTTTCTAAGGGATCACCAGAAGTCCTTCCGGCTCCCTGGCGCTGGCATGGGACGCGAGCGGTGGTTCATGGTGACCCCTGGAGTGATCAAGGACCTGGATGAAGTCCCCGCCGGTTGGGGAGTGATCGAGGTCCGGGGCGGTCGCTGCTACCAGCTCCGCAAGTCCAAGCCGTTCGAGCTCTCGCCGAAGGCCTCTCAGCAGGAGATCTTCCTGCTCTCTTGCGCCGTGGCGCGTGTACAGGGCCGCGGGAGCGTCGCCCCAATCCAGGATCCCGCCACCTTCATCGAACAGCGCATGCAGCTGGGCAAGGAGATCCGCCAGGACCAGGCCCTGCCCGCCCCGGTTGAGGACCAGGTGGACCTGGACGGCCTTCGCCGGGACGTGCTCCAGCGAAAGGTCCGTGGCCAGGTCCGGGCCCTCGGCCGGGCCGCCTACCGCCTGCAGGCCCAGGACCTCAAGACCCTCTCCGGTCACCTGGCCGCCGTCACCCAGGCGCTCAAGCCCAGGAAGACCTCCCTCGTCACGCGGCCCGCCATCGGAACCGCCGTCTGAACCCTCGCCCATCCGGAGATCCGACATGGCAACCCCCAAGGACATCCGTAACTCCCTGAAGCGTGTCGCAGCCGACTTCCAAGCATCGGCCCCGGCTCTGGCCATGGCCCTCGACGGCTGCCGGACCGTCCGCCTCACCCCCGTCGAAGTCCCCATCATCCAGGCCGTGGTCGAGAACGACCCGACGATGGGTTCCCTGCTCCATGGCAAGCGGAGGGGCGAGACCTACGGAATGCTGAAGCCAACCAGCCTCCCCTTCATGAAGGCCCTCCTGGACCGCATGGAGGCCGAGGCCACCGCCGGAGCCCGCCAGGGCGTCATGGGCGATCTTCGCCGTGTCCAGGTGGCGCGGAGGCTCAACCACAAGCTCACTGAAGCCCTGGCCGACTGATCAGGAGCCCCCATGCCGATCCTCATCAAGTTCGACCTCAAGACGGGTACCGTGTCGCCTGTGGAGTGCGCCAGCACCGACTACCTGGAAAAGGACGCGGATGGAGCCACCATCTACGAGAACACCCACTTCCAGGAAGAGCCCGACGCATGGGAGGCCCTGGAGCAGGAGGCCCATGCGTGGGTCAAGAGCGGCGCCAGGACCCTGGAAGACGTGCGCAAGCGCGAGGCCGAGGCCACCCGGGAGCTTGCAGACAGCACCCTGATTCTCGTTCGCATCCAGGCGGCGCGCGCTGGCGCGACGGGAGGGCACTGAACCAATGCCGAAGAACACCGATCCCGAGGAGGTCAAGCTCCCGAAAGGCTGGCGCATCACGGCCCACGGACCCGTGGGTGAGGGCGTGGAGGCCACCGGGCCCGGCGACGCCCGGGTGGTCACCCCGGGTGGTCACCGCTTGGGAGGACCAGCTCCCGGCTGCCATCAAGGCCCTCTCCAAGGCCTCCCCGCGGCGCCGGGGCGTGGCCCCCTCCGAATGATGCCCCTGGACCTTCCAGAGGCCGCCAATGCCACCAGGGACACCGCCCTGGGCGTTCAGCGGGTCTGCGGAGAATTCTGGACCGCCCGTCAGCGCCAGGCATCCAATCTGCACGAGGTCTCGTACCGGGCATGCTACAAGCCCCAGCTGCCCAGCTTCTTCATCCACCGGCTGACCCGCCCTGGGGACCTGGTCCTCGACGNNGAAGCCGCCCTCCTGGGGCGCCAGGTCGCCGCCAACGACATCAACCCTCTTTCGGCCATCCTCGCAGGTCCGCGCCTGGTTCCGCCCCATCCAGAGGCCGTTGCGGCGCGCCTGAAGGCCATCCCGAGGGGCGGCACCCGTTCAGACGGCCAGGACCTCTCGATGTTCTACCACCCGGACACCGAGGCCGAGATCCTCGCCCTCCGCAGTTGGTTCATGGAGCAGGAGGCCGCTGA
>DBME01000045.1:2520-2965 GCA_002298155.1 Holophagaceae bacterium UBA706
TCCTTCCACCCAACCAGGCCGTCTCGGCGGCCAAGCAGCGCTCCCTGAACGAGTCCCGCAACCAGGTCCCCGAGTACCGGGACACCCACGCGCTGATTCTCAAGAAGACTCGCCAGCTGCTGTCCGGCCTGACAGAGGAAGAGCGGAGCAACCTGGCGCGGGCCCGGGAGCAGGCGACCCTCCTCACCGGGGATGCGGCATCCCTTCCTGGCGTGGCCACCGGCTCCGTCCACCTCACGGTCACCAGCCCGCCGTTCCTCGACGTGGTTCAGTACGCCAAGGACAACTGGCTCCGGTGCTGGTTCTGTGGGCTAGATGCCGAAATCATCGGGAAGGGCATCACGATGGCCCGCACCGTCGACGCCTGGGCGCAGTCCATGCAGGGGGTTCTGCACGAGCTCGCCCGTGTCACAGCTCCTGGCGGCCACGTGGCCTTCGAGGTGGG
>DBME01000045.1:3002-5715 GCA_002298155.1 Holophagaceae bacterium UBA706
TCACCAAGACGGCGCATATCTGGGGGATCGGCAACAACCAGGCCGGGACCAACACCAACCGAATCGTCGTCTTCCAAAAGCCCTGACCAGGTGCTGCGCACCCATCATCCGCCTCAGGCGAGAGCATGGGCCAGACCCCACCGGGGCCTGGCTACCCTACGCTTGGCTCCGCCTTGATCCCAGGGGCAAAATGGCACCTCTGCGACAATGAGACAGCGCGTTTCGCACGCGGTCACCCACCCATTCTCCTGGAGAAACACTATGCCCGGAACCATCAACGCTATCGACGTCCAGCAGCTCGGCAAGGAACTGGTCGAGATCACCACCTTGCTTCATCCGTGGGCCCACCAGCGCGCAGAGCGCATGAGGGGGTTCATCGAGCAGGCCAGGCAGTCCATGGCCCAGAGCCAGTACCTCGTGGTCGCGAATCTGATGCTGGCCTGCGAAGAATTCCGGGCGGCCGTGGCCACCACGATCGAGTCCGGCAGCACCCCCGGGCCCGGCAGCCGCGAGCTCGAACGCCTCAATCGCATGATCTGTGAGGCCACTAACCAGAACCTCTACACCAACCAGTCTCCCGAGTTCTGATCGGATCAGCCATGGCACTCTCCCCGACGATNNGGCGAGGCTCACCCGATCAAGGGCGGATGGTGGTCCGGGGCCCCTGGCGGCCCGCGCCTCACGTTCGCACCGCAGCATGGTGCGGGGATCACAGAGGTCCTGACGAACACCATCTACGCCCTTCGCTCTCGGGGCTACCTGGACCCAATCCCAGACTCGGGCAACCACGTCCACGGCGCATTTCGCGCCACCGCCAAGGCCCGTGAAGATCAGGGGTTGCCTCGCCAGGGGGGCGCAGAATGAGCGACGACGCTGCACGCATCGAGAAGTTGGCGCGCCTGATGGACGGTGATGCCAGGATCACCGACCCGGCGGTTGCAAATGACGAGTGGACGGTCCGTTTCCCCAAAGCCGCCATTCCAAGCAAGGGCGATTTCACCGCCGACAGCCTGCGAGCCTGGATCGACGCCCAGCGAGGCTGACCATAGCCCATAACCCTGCAGTGCGAGGCGACGACCTTAACAGTCACCCGCAACAGTCGATGCAACCCTACTGTTATGTTATTCTCGTATACGACAGGAACCTACCATCCACTGGAGGTCAAATGACCAAATCCACCCTCTACAACGCGCTTAGCCCTCTTGCATGCCTTGCCCTCTTCATCGGCGCGCTCGTGTCCTTCGCCAAGGAACACTGGATTTTGGCGATCCTCCTTTTTGTAGCCGCAGTCTACCTACTCACCCGTCTCAAGCGGGAGACAGACGCCATGCGCCTGCTTGCAAAAATCAAACTCGAAGTTGAGGCAGAGGAAGCGCTCAAGGCCACTGAAGATGCGATCAAGGCCGCTCGTGCAGCCATCATCGACCTCCACATGCACGCTCCCGACCGGGCCTACTTCCTGGCCCGCATCGACCAGGCTGCCTCCAAGAATGCCTTCCCGTCGATCGTCGAAGAAGCCAAGGCCGTCGCCACCAAGCATCCACTCGGGATGAACATCTGAGGTTGCCATGAGACAAAGGCGTGGGCTCAACCTGTCGTTCTACGTGATGAAACCATCTCAGGATTTCGTCGAGGCTCGTTCCATTCCACGCGGGAAGCCTGGTCACCAGGACCGCTCCGCTTNNGCCCTGGGCGTCTACCAGTGGCTGATCCTGGAAGGCGTCAAGCGCTTCAAGCGCTGGAACGAGAAGGACTGGGTCATCATGCTGCGCTGCCTGCCGAACACGCCCCTTTTCACCGGCGAGAACCCGGACCACATGAACCGCATCCTCGCCATCCCCCAGATCGTCGAGACCGAATCCAAGAAGCTCAATCTCCAGCGCGTCATGAAGCTCGATGACAAGGTCATCCCGGCGCTCATCAGGCGACTGAAGGACCTCACCCCTTTCGAGCTCATCGCTCTCAACGACCAGCTCGAAGTTCTCCGGGTCGAGTTCCTGAAGAATTCTTAGGAGGGCACGGTGACCGAAAAACCCAAACGCCCATTCTTAAACATCCTGGAAGATGACCCGCATGAATTGGTCGTCCACGAATACATCAAGTGGTGCGACAAGCGGATCTCAGAGCTGGAGGCGGAAAACCTCCGGCTCCGCAAGATCGCCGCCCATGTCCCCAGCAAGATCTACATCGCCGCCAAAAATGCGGCGGGTTTTGCGGAACCCATCAAACCTCGCGGTTGATGCCCAGACGCAGCGCTGTGATCAATCAAGGAGAATCCATGCACAACTGGCACGTCGGCATGACCGTCACTCAGACCTTCCACGGAATCGGCGGCTACACCGAGGACCGTGAAACCACGATCACCCACTTCGACGGAAAGAAGATCCGGACCGAAGCAAGTGGGAACGCCATGGAATTCGATCTGCGCGGACAGGAGATCAACCCGGTCGTCCCCATGATGCACCAATCCATCAAGCCAAAAGGCTGATGTCCACCGGCGCACCCTCCGCAAGCGCGGCCATCCTCCTGGGGTGGCCGCTTGCCTTGTGCCTGGCATGGTCCGCCCCGCCCCGCCGGGTCATAGCCCTCCCTATAGGCCAGGCCAGCTGCCGCCAGGACCTCCGCGACCTTACCTGGGGAGACGGCCAGGCCGGGAGCGTCTGCACCGCCCTCCTGGCCAGGCCAATCCGGATCCCCGGCCGCAGGCTCCCCT
>DBME01000320.1:0-2886 GCA_002298155.1 Holophagaceae bacterium UBA706
CCTCCCGGCGCTGGCCCTCCTCGCGCTCCTGGGCCCGGCGGGCCTCCTCGGCGCGGCGCTGGCGGCGGGCTTCGGTGTCGCAGCCCAGGGTGCCCGCGGTGGCGGCGAGGATCAGGATGAGGGGAGGGACGGCGCTGCGGTATCTCATGCCTTCTTCCCGTGCTCGGCGGTCACGAGGGTGCGGATGCCCCCTCGGATGAGGAAGTCGCCCTCCACCTGGAGCCATTTGGGGGCCAGGGCGGCCACCAGGTCGTCCAGGATCTGGTTGGTCACCGCCTCGTGGAAGGCGCCGCGGTCGCGGTAGCTCCAGAGGTAGAGCTTCAGGGACTTGGACTCCACGCAGAGGCGGTCGGGAACGTAGGTGATGCGCAGGCGGGCGAAGTCCGGCTGGCCCGTCATGGGGCACAGGCACGTGAACTCGTCGGTCTCGAAGCGGATCTCGAAGGGCCGGCCCGGACGCGGGCTCTCGAAGGTGTCGAGGGTGGTGGAGGGCTCGGTGACGCGGCGCTTGGGCAGGGTCTTGAGGGTGGGCTGGAGGTTCTTGCGGGGCACGGGGCGCTCCTAGGGACGGAGTTCGGGGGGGATGTGGGCGTAGGGGATGGGGTCGGGCACGCCGGCTTCCTGGAAGCCGCGCAGCCGGAGAAGGCAGGAGTCGCAGCGGCCGCAGGCCTCCTCCTCGCCCTGGTAGCAGCTCCAGGTGAGGTGGAGCGGCGCGCCCAGGTCCGCGCCCAGGCGCACAATGGCGGACTTGCGCAGGTGGATCAGAGGCGCGTGGAAGGCCAGGCGGGTGCCGGGGCGGGTGCCCAGGTTCGCCGCGGCCTCGAAGGCCCGGAGGAAGACCTCCCGGCAGTCGGGGTAGCCGCTGGAGTCCTCTTCCACGAAGCCCACGTGGATGGCCGTGGCGCCGAGCACCTCCGCCCAGCCCGCGGCCGTGGCCAGGAGCTGGCCGTTGCGGAAGGGCACGTAGCTGACCGGGACGCCTTCACGCTCCAGGTCCCCCTCGGGAAGGGGGATGCCGGGGTCCGTGAGGGCCGAGCCGCCCATGGCGCGGATGCCCGGGAAGGGCACCACCAGCCTGCGGCCCGCGCCGTAGAAGTCGGCGATGGCATTGAAGGCCCGGCGTTCCCGGTTCTCGGTGAGCTGCCCGTAGTCCGCGTGGAGCAGGGCCAGGTCGAATCCCTCGTTCCGGGCCACGGCGGCGGCGACGCAGGAATCCAGTCCACCAGACAGGGAAACGACGGATAGGGGGGGTGACGTCATGCGGGTTCCTAGAAACTACTAAGATAACCCGGCGAGCTCCTCCCGCGTCCTGCGGATCAGATCCTCGTTGGCGGGGATCAGCCATCGGAAGGCCGGCGTGGGCTGGGCCCGCCGGAGGAAGGCCTCGGCCCGGGCGAGCTCCGGCCGGGGGTCCCGCCCCAGGGCCTTCAGGCAGCGGGCCCGGCCCAGGATGGCGTGCACTTTGCCGCTGATCCCCCGGGGGCCCCAGGGACGGATGACCAGGGTGGTGTCCAGGAGCGCCTCGGCCTCCTGCCACAGCTCCAGGGCCCGGGCCGGGGGCACGCCCGCGTCCTGCAGGAGGTAGAGGCGCCAGTGCACCGACGCCAGGTAGCAGTTCACTTCGCTGCGGCCGATGGCCTGGGCCTCCAGGGCCGCGGCCTCGGCCCTGCGGAAACGCTCCATGGCGCCCGCGGCATCCCCCCGTCGCTGGCATTCCAAGCCCAGGGCGGCGTGGGCGTAGGATTCCTCCACCTTCGCCTCGTAGAACCACGGGTTCGACGCCAGGAGGGCCTCGGCCTCCACCAGGGCCTCCGCGGGCCGTCCCTCGAAGATGAGGATGCGGGCCCGGCAGAGCCCCGGCGGCTCCCAGGCGGCGCCGGCGGACAGGGCGTAGAAGTCCTTGGCGGCCTCGAGGTGGAGGGCCGCCGTCTCGGGGTGGGGCGGCACGTCCCCGAACTGCTCCAGGTCCAGCATCCGGATGTAGATCTCGCAGTGCGTGCGGCACAGGGCGTAGGCCACCTCGGGGTTCCGGTAGCCGCTGTTCCAGGCGTCCTCGAGCACGCGCAGGGCCGGTTCCAGGGACCTCATGGCCAGGAACCCGCGCCCCAGGGCGAAGTTGCCCGGCCCCCGCGCCTCGGGCCCCAGATGGCGGATGTCCTTCTGGATCCGCTCCAGGCCCTCGTTCATGGTGGCCAGCAGGGGCCGCATGTCATGGGGCGGGTGGAGGCGGGCCAGGCCGATGCTGTTCTCCAGGTCCTTGGCGTCCTGGGCGAAGCGCAGGGCCAGCACCGTCCGGCGCTTCCCGGCGGCCGACAGGTGGATGGACCACAGGCCGAACCCCATCCCCAGCACCAGGCTGATGGCCAGGGAGGACGACAGCGCCGGGCGCCTGCTCAGGAACCTTCCGGCCTTGCGGAGCCAGCCGTGGTGCTCCGCGAGGAGGGGCTCGCCGTCCAGGAAGCGCCGGAAGTCCTCCGCCAGGGCCCCGGCGGTGGGGTAGCGGTCCTGGGGCCGTTCCTCCAGGCAGCGGCGCAGGATGGTCCGGAGATCCCGGGGCACCGACCCCCAGGCCGGCCCCTCCCGGGGAGGGGGCGCCCCGCGCGCCGGCAGGGTCAGCTCCCGGGAGCGTCCCCGCCGGTCCAGGTTCAGCACGGAGCAGAGGGTCGCCCCCAGGGCGTAGACATCCGTGGAGGGCCCCACCCGGCCACCCTCCCCGGCCCGCTGTTCCGGGGCCATGAAGCTCGGCGTGCCCAGCACCCCCTGGGTCTGGGTGAGACCCTCCTCCTCCAGGTCCTTGGCCAGGCCGAAATCCGCCACATAGGGCGTCCAGCCTCCCGCGGGGGCCGGTTCCAGGAGGATGTTGGACGGCTTGAGGTCCCGGTGGAT
>DBME01000320.1:3021-6415 GCA_002298155.1 Holophagaceae bacterium UBA706
GCCTGGAGCTGGGCCTCCTTCATGAACCGGATGATGGCCACCGGGTTGGGGGTGTTGAGGGTCTTCACCGCCACCACCCGGTTCAGGAGGGTGTCCCACGCCTCGAAGACCTCCCCCATGCCGCCGCGCCCAAGGCTGGGCCCCAGCCGGTACCGCCCCAGCCTGCGCCCCTCCATGGCCCAGGGGGGACGCGAGGAAGAGGCGGTCTCCGGCCCCACCCCGCCCACGGGGGTGCTCCGTTCCGACTTCGGGAGGCTTGGAGTGGGCTCACCGGTCATGGAATCAGTATAAATAAAATATTGACTCCCAGGCCTTCCAATTTCACCAAAGGAACCCAGATCCTTCGAATTATTGAATCTTTTCAATGATTTTCTTGCTTTTCTCAGCGCCCTCAGCGCCTCAGCCCCCTCAGCGATTGATTTTTTATCTAGGACCTGCCGACGCATTTAATCTTTGCATCGACACACCCTGTCAAAAAACAGTATCGCGGAGGAGGCGGAGGCCCTGAGGACGCTGAGAAAAGATAAAGATAGAAATAAAATAATTTAATTTATAGATGACCCGTAAAGGGGCATGTTTGCGTCAGATTGAATGAAGATTTAATTATTTGATTCAGCAAACTGCTCTGCCCACACTTCCATCCCGTCCAGCTCCCTCTCCAACGTCGCCCGGTAGGTTTCCTCGTCCCCCCCGGCAGGCACCTGGTAGGGCGCCCCGTAGCGCACCGCCACCTTGGAGAAGGGCTGCGGAACCAACATCTCGTCCCAGGTCCCCAGCTTCCAGGCCTTCTGGTAGGCCACGCACACGGGTACGATCCAGGCGCCGGTCTTGCGGGAGACGGCCAGGACACCGCCCTTGACCTGCTGGCGGGGGCCCCGGGGACCGTCGACCGTGATCCCGAGATCCCAGCCGTCCTTCACGGCCCGGATCATCTTCACCAGGGCCTGGGCGCCGCGGTCGCCGGCGGTGCCGCGCACGGCGTGGATGCCGAACCACTTCCAGGTGGCCGCGCTGCGCTCGCCGTCCTTGCTGTCGCTGGACAGGATGGCCACGCCCCGGGGCTCGCCGGCGGGGGTGGACCGGCGGAAGGGGTAGGCCTGGGGCATCATCACCAGGCGCCGGTGGTAGAAGGAGAGGATGATGCGCTCGTCACCCGCCACCAGGTCCTCCACGGGACCGGCGTTGTCGTAGGCGATTCGCAGGGTGTAGGACAGGGTCTTCACCAGGGCGGCCGCCAGGAAGGGCACCAGGCGGAAGTTCAGCCACACCTGGAAAGGCCCGCCCAGGGGACGGCCCCGTTCGATGATCTGAACCGAGGCGCGGCTCACGGCGTTCCCTCGCCACCGGCGCCCGCGAGGTCGCCGGGACTGATGGTGTATTCCTTTCCGCAATAGTCGCAGCGGATCAGGGCGGGCTTGCCGTCCTGGAACAGCTCGGAGGCCTTCTCCTTGCCGAACCCCGCCAGGGCCGCCAGGAGGCTTTCGCGGTTGCAGCGGCAGGCGTAGCGCATGGTCGTGGTGCTGAGGATCTCGGCGCCCTCGCCCTGGTTGACCCAGCGGCTGAGGAATTCCGGGGTGCGCTCCCAGAAGGGCACCACCTCGAGGCCTTCCAGGGCGTCCACCAGGATCCTCAAACGTTCGGGCGGGCAGCCCGGCATGGGTTCCACCAGGAGGCCGCCGCTTTCGCCGGTGCCGGGGTCGCACCACAGGTGCACGCTGGCCAGGACCTGCTCGGACTGCTGCAGGTAGGCCTCCAGCTGGGTCTGGAGGGGGCCCTCCACCATCTCGAGGTTGCCGATGTAGGGCTGGCCGGAAAGGGAGGAGCGCATGACCTGGAGGGTGCCGGGGCCGGCGAGCCAGGGACCTTCGACCCCGGGCGCGGGGTCCAGCACGCCGCGGATGTCCCCGTCGGGCCAGGAATCCACCACCACGGCCTTGGCCCGCCCCGACGTGCGGACCAGGAGCTGGAGGCGCTCCGAGAAGAAGTTCCGGGCCTGGAGCACCAGGGCGCCGGCCAGAAGTTCCACCAGGACCGCGCAGGCCTCGGCGTCGAGCTGGGGATGGCCCCTGCGCACGCCGTCCCACAGGGGACTGGCGTCCAGGGCGGAAAACCGCACATGGCGGTCGGACGTGAGGGCCCGGATGACCTGGGCCGAGGGAGCGTTCTCGATCATGCCACCAGTGTAGCGGCTCCCCTCCGCCGCCCGGAATGTGAGAGGCTAGGTGGATGGCAACACCTAGTCGCATCGCCGTGGCCAAGGCCCTCCATGGGGTCTTCGGGGAAGGTGACCGCGTCCCGGACACCTGGGACGCCGACCTCTCGTCCGAGGACGCGGGCCTGGCCAATGCGCTCCTGGGCCTCTGCCTCCGGCGCTGGGGCACCCTCCAGGCCCATGCGCGGCCCCTCCTCGCCGACCCGGACCGGAGTCTGCCCCTGGGCACCCAGGTGGTCCTGGCCATGGGCCTCGCCACCCTGGCCTGGCTCCCGGGCGTGACCGACCATGCCGCCGTGAACGAGGCGGTGGACCTCGCCGGGCACCGCTGGCTGGGCTTCCCTCCCCACCAGGGCCTGGTGAACGCGATCCTGCGCCGGGCCGCCCAGGACCGCGAAGCCCTCAGGGCCGCCGTGGACGGGCTGGATCCTGCCCTGGACCGGAGCCCCTTCACCGAACGGACCCTCAAGGCCGCCCTCTGGCCCCGGGGCCGCGTGGCCGAGCGCGACGCCCTCTGGGCCCGTCTCCAGACGCCGCCCAGGCCCTACTTCCATGCCCTGGGTCCCGTCCCCGAGGACCTGGTGCCCGTGGACGGCGTGCCCGGCGCGCTGGCCCTGGCCCCCGGCGCCTCCTTCCCGCGCGAATGGCTCGCCTCCGGCGCGGGCATGGTGCAGGACCTCAGCTCCCAGGCCCTCCTGGCCTTCGCGTGGGACCGCGTCCCCACGCGCATCCTGGATGCCTGCGCCGCCCCGGGCGGCAAGACCACCCTGCTGGGCCGGCGTTACCCATCGGCGCAGCTCACGGCCCTGGAGAAGAACGGGGCCCGGGCCGACCGCCTCCGCGAGAACCTGGCGGCCCGCGGGATCCCCGCGGAGATCGTGGTGTCCGACGCGGCGCCCTGGCTGCGCCGGGAGGAGGGGACCTTCGACCTGATCCTCCTGGACGCCCCCTGCTCGGGCTCCGGCACCCTTCAGAAGCACCCCGAACTGAACTGGATCGGCGACGGCATCGACCGCCCCCGCCTGCGGGCCGTCCAGCGCGAGCTCCTGGAGAAGGCCCTCGCGCGCCTGGCCCCCGGGGGCCTCCTCATCTACGCGGTCTGTTCCTGGCTCTCCGAGGAGGGCCAGGACCACCGCGACTGGACGCTGGGCCAGCCCGGGCTGGAGCCCGCGGCGATCTGGC
>DBME01000249.1 GCA_002298155.1 Holophagaceae bacterium UBA706
GCCATGGGGGGCGCCCAGGGCAGGACCGGCTCGAGGCCGGCGGCGGAAATCGCGGCTGCGGTTCGGCCCACCTCGATGCCGTTGCGCCGGAGGAGCTGCACGAGGGCCAGGGTGCGGCCGGGGTCGCCGCCCTCGCCCAGGAGGAAGGCGCCGGCGCGTTCCCCGGCCTGTACCCGGTCCCGGCGCACGCGGTGGGTGTCGCGCAGGAGCTCCTCGCGCTTGCCGGCGGCGAAGGCCACGGTGGCGAGGCTCGCGGTCACGTGGCGGCGGATGCGCCCTTCCAGCGTGAGCAGGTCGCCATCCTTGCGCAGGTAGGCCAGCCCGCCCGGGTTCGGGCATTCGTAGGTCATGCCCACGGCGCCCTGGAAACAGGCCCAGGAGTCGCCGTAGCTGGGATAGAAGAGGTCGAACACGTCGCGGGTGAAGTAGGTGAAGCCGCCGGCGTCGAAGGCCCTGGCGAGCTCGGCCCCGAAGGCCTTCTGCCAGCCCCCTCCCAGTGAGGCAGGGAGCCCCAAGTGCACGGGCGCCATGCCCGGCGGAAAGAAGTAGTTGTTCTCGGGCTGCATCTCGTGGTGGTCCACCAGGACCTCGGGGTTCCAGCCGAGGATCAGCGCCGCGCGGGCGCGGCTCTCGCCCTGGGTCTGCCAGGCCCAGTCACGGTTGAGGTCGAACAGCCGGTGGTTGAACCGCCCCGAGGGCCACCGGGCCTGGTTCTGCGCGTCCTGGGGGTCCGGGGGGTTCACCCCCTGGAGGGCCTCGGCCACCGCCTGGAGGTGCCGGGCCCGTCCGTCGGGGTTCTGGGTCACATCGATGAGGAGGACGGTGCGTTCCAGCTGCGCGGCCACGCCGGGATCCTGGCAGGCCGCGAAGTGGTAGGCCACCGCCAGGGCGGCCTCGGTGCCGGCGGGCTCGGCGCCGTGGATGGAGTAGCCCAGCCACACGAACACGGGATTCCGGCGGGCGATCTCCAGGGCCTCGGCCTCGGTGACCTTGCGCGGATCCGCCAGACGCGCGTTGTCGGCCTTGAGGGCGTCCAGCCGCGCCAGGTTCGCGGGGCTGGAGATGGCCAGCAGCACCTGGAGCCGCCCCTCCTCGGTCACGTTGTACGTGAAGACCCGCACCCGGTCCCGGGCCTGGGCGAACCCCTCCAGGGCCGCCGCCAGGGCCCGGTCCGTGGTGTAGGCCGCCCCCAGGGCAGGCCGGGGCACCTCGGGCCGGTACGACCTCCCCGGAAAGAAGACCGCGGACTGGGCGGCCAGCGGCAGGGCGGCGAGGAGGAGCAGCTGGCGCATGGCGGAGTCCTCAAAAGGGTCCCCACTGGAACAGGACCGGCGGGATCAGGAGAAGGAAACCCATGATGACCACGATCCCAAGGAGGGGCAGGAACCAGCTAGCCCACTTCTCCCAGGGGATCTTCGCGGCGCCCAGGACACCCATGGTCACCGCGGAGGTGGGCAGGATGGGATTGACGAACTCGCACAGCTGGAACGCGTAGACCGCCGTCTGCCGGGTGATGTGCACCAGGTCGGCCAGGGGCGCCATGATGGGCATGGTGAGGGCGGCCTGGGCCGTGCCGGAGTGCACGAAGAAGTTGATGCCGGCCTGGATGAGGAACATGGTCTGGGGGATCACCGCCCGGGGCAGGACGGACATGAGGTTCTTGCTGTGGAAGAGGAGGGTGTCCAGGATCCGCGCGTCCTGGGCGATGACCAGCAGGGCCCGCGCGCAGGCCACGATGAACACCACGCCCACCATGTCCTTGGCGCCCGCCACGAAGGACTGCGCGATGCGGCTGCCGCCCATGCCCGAGGCGATGCCCAGGATGATCCCCATGCCCAGGAACATCGCCCCCATGGCGTCCATGTCCCAGTTCTTCGCCATGATGCCGTAGACCAGCAGGACCAGGGAGGCCAGGAAGATCAGCAGCACCAGCGCGTGACGCACGGTCCAGGGCGCATCCACGCCGGCGCCCCCGTCAGCCTCGCCCCGGGCCAGGTCCAGCTCGCGCACGGGGCTGAGCTCGGGGTTCTTCTTGATCTTCCGGGCGTAGAGCATCACGTAGACGATCACCACGGTTGTCCCCACGAACCAGCTGAACACCCGGTACGCGAGGCCGGAATTGGGCGGCAGGCCAGCCAGCTTCTGGGCCACGCCCACGGTGAAGGGGTTGAAGAAGGCGGCGGCGAACCCGGCCGCGGCGCCCAGGAAGGGGATGCATACGCCCACGATGGAGTCGTAGCCCAGGGAGCGCGCCAGGGGGATGAAGATGATGACGAAGGGGATGATCTCCTCGGCCATGCCGAAGATGCTCCCCGCCAGCGAGAACACCACCATGAGCACGGGGATCAGCAGGAATTCCAGCGTGGGCCGCGCGGAGATGGCCCGGGTCAGCCGCTTGATGCCGAATTCCACGGCCCCGGTCTCGTTGAGGACGTTGAAGGCGCCCCCGATCACCAGCAGGAAGGCGATGAGGAGGCTGCCGTCCAGGAAGCCCCGCAGGGGGGCCAGCAGCAGCATGGCGGGGCTCACGTAGATCTTCGGGGTGATCACGTGGTACGTGGCGGGGTCCGGCACCAGCCGGCCATTCACCATCACCCGGGTGAACTCGCCCGAGGGGATCAGCCAGGACACCACCAGCACCAGGAGCACGAGCCCCTGGACCACCACCAGGGTGTGGGGCATTTTCATCCGTTTCAGGGACTGCAGAAGTCCGCCGCGCATCGGGCCTCCCGGTTGGTTCAGCTAAGGGGTTGCCTCCCATTCTGGATGATGGAAATTTTTTTTCATCAAAAATGTTGAATGGAAAATTATATTTTCGGATCAGGTTCTCTCAAAATCGGCTCTGAACTGGCATCGATCTTGATAAGTTTATTAGAGGATGCACGCCTCGCGAAAGCATCTATCCTTTTCCCTCTGGTCCACCCGGCCCGCCCAGGCCCCTTCCCAACGGAGGCACCATGCGTCGTTCCACCCTCTTCCTCGCCGCCGCGGTCATCGCTGTCGCGATCCCCGCCCAGGCCAAGATGCCCTTCCTCGCCAAGGCCAAGGAGCTGAAGATCGCGTCCGTGACCTCCTGCGCCTCCTGCCACGTGGGCGCCCCCAAGAAGGGCGGCGACCTCAATGAAATGGGCAAGTGGCTCGTCAGCCAAAAGGCCGCCAAGAAGGCCGCCGAAGTCGACGTCGCCTGGCTCAAGGACTACAAGGGCAAGTGATTTCACACCGCCTGAAAACGGAACGGCCCGCCGAGTGCGGGCCGTTCTGTTTCTGCGCGGGGGTTCAGGCCTGAAGCGCCAGGAAGGCCGGCCCGACGTTCGTGATGGTCCCGGCGCCCATGGTCACCAGCAGGTCGCCGGGTTCCGTCATCTCATCCAGAATGACCGGCAGGTCGTCCACTTTGGCCACGAAGCGGGCCTCGCGCTGGCCGTGCGCCAGGATGGCGTCCACCACCGAGCGGCCCGTGAGGCCGGGGATGGGAGGCTCGCTGGCGGCGTAGATATCCGTGACCACCACGGCGTCCGCATCGAAGAAGGCCCGGCCGAACTCCTCCAGGAGGGCCTGGGTGCGCGAATAGCGGTGGGGCTGGAAGGCCACCACGATCCGCCGGTCCGGGAAGCCCTTGCGGGCGGCGGCGAGGGTCGCGGCGATCTCCGTGGGATGGTGGCCGTAGTCGTCGATGACCAGGACGCCCTTGCGCTCGCCCTTCTTCTGGAAACGCCGGTCCGCGCCGGTGAAGCTGGCGAGGCTGGCGCGGATGACGTCCCGCTCCACGCCCAGTTCCAGCGCCACCCCGATGGTGGCCAGGGCGTTGAGGACCATGTGGTGCCCGGGCACGCCGATGGAGAATTCGCCGAAGTCCTCCCCGAAGGCCCGCACACGGAAATGGGCCCGCCAGCCGTCCATGCGAACGTCCACCGCGCGGATGTCCACCTGGGGGTTCGTGCCGTACGTGCGCACCTGGCGCTTGAGCCGGGGCCGCAGCATGGCCACGTTGGGGTCGTCCATGCACACGAAGACCGAGCCGTAGAAGGGCACCTTGTTCCCGAAGGCCGCGAATGCGTCCATGATCTCGGCCAGGTCCTTGTAGTGGTCCAGGTGCTCCCGGTCCACGTTGGTGATGACGCCGATGGTGGGCGAAAGGAGCAGGAAGCTGCCGTCGGACTCGTCCGCCTCGGCCACCAGGAAGGGGCCCTTGCCCAGCTTGGCGTTGCTGCCGATGGCGCCCAGCTTGCCGCCGATGACGATGGTGGGGTCGATGCCGCCCTGGCTGAGCACCTGGGCCACCATGCTCGTGGTGGTGGTCTTGCCGTGGGAGCCGGCGATGGCGATGCCGTACTTCATNNGCATGAGCTCGGCCAGCATCTCGCCCCGGGGGATGACGGGGATCTTGGCGGCGCGGGCGGCGACCACCTCGGGGTTGTCGCCCTTAACGGCGCTGGAAATCACCACGACCTGGGCGTTCTCGATGCATTTCGCATCATGGCCCACCGTGACCTGGACCCCCAGGGCCGCGAGGCGCTGGGTGACCTGGCTCTCCCGCAGGTCCGAACCGCTCACCTGGTAGCCCAGGTTGACGAGCACCTCGGCGATGCCGGACATGCCGATGCCGCCGATTCCGACGAAATGGATATGCTGAATCTTTCCGAACACGTGCGACTCCAGGCAGATATTCAAGGATACCTTCATCAGTGCTTCAACCATTGCCCTGTTGCTGGCATCTTTTAGGATGCCACCGGTTCTTGGTGAAAAACCGGTCCGCCCCACCCTGGAGGTGCCCATGTCCAACCCCAAGTACGCGGCCCTTGCGATCCTCGGCCTGACCCTGACGGGTTCGGCCCTGCTCGCCCAGCGGGCGCTCCCCAGGCCTGAACGCCCCGACCCGCCCTCGCGCCCCGTGGCTCCGCCCATGCCGACGCCTTCCAGACCCCTCCCCCCAGGCCCCGCCGACGGTTCCCGGGCCACCCGCAACGGTACGGTTCCGCAGACGCCTCCGGTTCCCGCGGGATTCTCCCGGGTGGATCGGCCCATCGGGCTGCCCCACCGGATCACCGACCAGATCGTGCTGCCCCGCGCCACCCCCCGTTGCCCGCCGTATCCCGCCGAGGCCTACTGGCGTTCCCGGGACATCAGCCGCGAGATCCAGTTCATGGCCCGGCAAGGCTTCATTCCCGTCACGGCCGCAGGAGACGCCACCGAGATCACCTNNTGGTATCCGGCGGGTTGGCGGGCCTATGCCTTCGTGGTCCCCGGCAAGGAGAAGCTCCATGTGCGGCTCCATCATCCCAACGAAGGCTGGTTCCGGCTGGCCATGGTGAACCGCTGGGGCCAGGTCCGGCCCGGCATGCTCCAGAACCTGATCCCCACCGGCAATCCCGAGGTGACCTTCAACAACCTGGACACCACGGCCACCACGGTCTACGTGATCGTGGACGACCCGGGCTGGATGTCCACCGAGAAGAACCCCTTCACCCTGAACGTCGACCGCAGCTGGGACCCCGCGAAGAACCGCACCCCGGACCTGCCCCCCGTCATGGGCATCTGGGCGGAGGTCAAGCTCGTCCCCACGCGGCCCGGAGCGGATGCAGCGCCCGCGCCCAAGGACGCCCCCAAGGAGGCCCCCGCGAGCTGAGGCTCTCGGACCGGCCGCACTTGGATTAGACTCCCAGATAGCTGGGGGATTCGGATGACCGTTCGGTTCAAGGGCCTGCCCATACTCGTCCTGGCGGCGATCCAGGCCCCGGCCCAGGGCGTGCCCTGGGTGCGGGCCCACTATGCCAAGCAGGAAGTGATGATCCCCATGCGCGACGGGGTGAGGCTTTTCACGGCCATCTACACCCCCCGGGACGCCGCCGCGCCCTGCCCCGTCCTCCTGGAGCGCACGCCCTACGGCGTCGCGCCCTACGGCCGGGACGCCTTCCCCGACCAGCTCGGCCCTTCCGCCCTGTTCGGGAAGGAGGGTTTCATCTTCGTGTACCAGGACGTGCGGGGCCGGATGATGAGCGAAGGCACCTTCACGGACCTCACGCCGGCCCGGGACGGCGGCCCGGGCGTGGACGAGAGCACCGACACCTACGACACCGTGGAATGGCTCCTGAAGAACGTGCGGGGGCACAACGGCAAGGTGGGCCAGTGGGGCATCAGCTACCCCGCGTTCTACGCCGCCGCGGCCCTGGTGAATGCGCACCCGGCCATGAAGGCGGTCTCGCCCCAGGCGCCCATCGTGGACTGGTTCACCGGCGACGACTTCCACCACAACGGCGCCCTCTGGCTGCCCCACCTCTTCAACTTCATCGTCAATTTCGGCCGGCCCCGCCCCGCGCCCACCACGGGAAGGCCGGTGCCCTTCCGCCACGGAACCAGCGACGGCTACGCGTTCTTCCTGGAGATGGGTCCCCTCCCGGCCGCCAACGAAAAATACCTCAAGGGCGGCATTCCGTTCTGGAACGACGTGATGGCCCACGGCACCTACGACGCCTTCTGGCAGGCCCGCAACCTCCGGCCCCACCTGCGGGATGTCCATCCCGCGGTGCTCACGGTGGGCGGCTGGTACGACGCGGAGAACCTCTACGGTTCGCTCCAGGTCCACCGCGCGCTGGACCGGCAGAGCCCCGCCACGGACCACCGCCTGGTGGTGGGCCCCTGGTTCCACGGCGGCTGGGAGCGCAGTACCGGCGAGCACCTGGGCGACGTCCGTTTCGGCTCGGCCACCTCGGAGTTCTACCAGACCCGCATCGAGTTCCCGTTCTTCATGCACCACCTCAAGGGCGCACCGGATCCCGGCCTGCCCGCGGCCTACGTCTTCCAGACCGGCACCAACCAGTGGCGGACCTTCGACGCCTGGCCCCCCCGCCAGGTCAAGGCCGTGGACCTGTGGTTCGGTCCGAAGGAGACGCTGGCCTTCGCCCCGCCGGCCCAGGACGGCGAGGCCCGCTGGACCAGCGACCCCGCGCACCCCGTCCCGTACTACAACGGCGTGACCATCGGCATGGCCCAGGACTACATGACCGCCGACCAGCGCTTCGCCGGACGCAGGCCCGACGTGGCCGTCTTCCGCACGCCCCCCCTGGAGCAGGACGTCACCCTCGCCGGCCCCATCCGGGCCGACCTCTGGGTCACCACCACCGGCACGGACGCGGACTGGGTGGTGAAGGTCATCGACGTCTACCCCGACGGGTACACCCAGGAGGGCGGCGCCGCCATGGGCGGCTACGAGCAGCTGGTCCGCGGCGAGGCCATGCGCGGCAAGTTCCGCGACAGCTTCGAGAAGCCCGAACCCTTCGTGCCCGGCAAGCCCACCGAGGTGGCCTTCTCGCTCAACGACGTCTGCCACACCTTCGCCAAGGGCCACCGGATCATGGTGCAGATCCAGAGCTCCTGGTTCCCCCTCATGGACCGCAACCCCCAGGTCTTCGTGGACATCTACCACGCCAAGCCCACGGATTTCCGGCCGGCGGAGCAGCGTCTTCTCACCGGGCCCGGACACCCATCCCACCTGGGGCTGCCGGTGCTCCCTTGAAGGCCTGCGCCGCGCTCTTGGCGGCCGGAGTCCTCTCCGCCCAGGGGTCCGCCTGGGTCCGCTCCCACTACCTCAAGCGCGAAGTGACCATCCCCATGCGCGACGGCGTGAAGCTGTACGCCGCCATCTACACGCCCCGGGACGCGCCGGGGCCCCTGCCCTTCCTGATCCGGCGGACCTGCTACGGATCAGGACCCTACGGACCCGACGCCTACCCCGACGAGCTTGGCCCCTGCGAAGCCCTGGCCCGCGAGGGCTTCATCTTCGTCGTGGAGGATGTCCGGGGCCAGATGATGAGCGGCGGCGATTTCATCGAGGTGACGCCGCACCTGGACGGGCGCGGCGTCGACGAATCCACCGACGCCTACGACACCATCGCCTGGCTCCTGGAGCAGGTCCCCGGCAACAACGGCAGGGCCGGCATCTGGGGCATCTCCTACCCCGCCTACTACGCCGCCTCCGCCCTGGTGAGGCCTCATCCCGCCCTGGTGGCCGTCTCCCCCCAGGCGCCGATGGTCGACCTGTTCGAGGGCGACGACGACCACCATCACGGCGCCTTCTTCCTCTCCCAGACCTTCTGGTTCGAGGCCGCCTTCGGCCGGCCCAGGCCCAGCCCCACCCAGCGCCCGCCCTGGGATGCCGGCTTCGCGCCGCCCCACCCCGACGGCTACCGCTTCTTCCTTGAGATGGGCGCCCTGCCCCACGCCAACGAGCGCTGGCTCCACGGGGCCATCCCCAGCTGGAACGACGAGCTGGCCCACGGCACCCGCGACGCCTACTGGCAGGCCAGGGATCTGCGCCCCCACATCGACCATCCGGCCCCGGCCGTGCTCACCGTGGGCGGCTGGTTCGACGCCGAGGACCTCTTCGGCCCCCTCGCCCTGGACCGGTGCCTGGGTCCCGGAGAGCGGACCCTGGTCATGGGGCCCTGGAGCCATGGCGGCTGGGAGCGCAGCGACGGCAGCCGGCTGGGGGACGTGGCCTTCGGCTCCGACACCTCCGCCTGGTTCGAGAAGACCGTGGAAGCACCCTTCTTCCTCCATCACCTCAAGGACGCCANNCCCCCCATCTGCCCAGGGCCGTCGTCTTCGAGACGGGACGCAACCTCTGGCACACCTTCCAAGCCTGGCCTCCCGCCGGGACCCGCGACGTGAAGCTCTGGTTCCGCGAGGCCGGGACCCTTTCCTTCGACCCGCCGCGGGAGGCCGAGGGCGCCGACACCTTCGTGTCGGACCCCGCGCGGCCGGTGCCCTACACGTCCAGGACCGAACCCTTCGTCCATCCCTCCTACATGACCGGTG
>DBME01000150.1 GCA_002298155.1 Holophagaceae bacterium UBA706
CCATGCGGAAATGGGTCGGAGCACGATGCGCAAACTCCCTCGGCGTACCTCTGCGCCTCCGCGAAACTCTGTGATTGATCAGTTTCTTAACTATTTAAGTGTGTTTGGGCATTGGGTGATGGGTCGATTGAAAAGGATTCCTTCCGACGCCGTGAATGGATCATGCGGTGGCCCTGGCCCCGAGGTTGCTTCGGACGGTGAGGGGTGGTGTTTTGCCCGGGATCGAAATTTTCAAGGCCGCATCCCATCCAGCCGATGAATCTGAATCGGATGCGCTCAAATCGGACGAAAAGACCAGGCCGCACTCTGAAAGGGAAAGGGGCCATCGAAATGAACCTGGAGGATCTTGAATCGTCCATATTAAAGATGAGGAAAGGCCTCGAGCTGCCCGAGGATCCGGGGGGTGAGCCGGACCCTGGTGAGTGGGACCTGGAAGTTCTGCTCAATGCCCCGGTTCTCCAGTCGCTGATGGAGGATTACGCAAAGATCACCTTCACGGTCACTGCGATCCTCGATCTCAAAGGGAAGGTGCTGGTGGCGGTGGGATGGCAGGACATTTGCACCCAATTCCATCGCGCCCACCCTGAGTGCTCACGATTCTGTATCGAATCGGACCTCTTCCTGGCAGGGCACGTCAAGCGGGGAGAATATGTGGCCTACCGGTGCAAAAGCGGCCTCTGGGATGTCGTGACGCCGCTGTACGTCGCCGATACCCACATGGGAAACATCTACACCGGCCAGTTCTTCTACGATGACGAGAATGTCGACAGGGCTTACTTCGAGGGGCAGGCGGAGACCTACGGTTTCGACAAGGATGCCTATCTGGCAGCCCTGGACCAGGTGCCGCGCTTCAGCCGTGATCAGGTGAAGCGGCTGATGGATTTCCTGGTCAAGTTCACCGACCTGGTCTCCAGGTTCACCCTCGGCAACCTCCGGGCGGCCGCGTTCATCCGGGAGCAGTCCCGTTCGGCGCTGGCCCTGCGGAAATCGGAAGCAGCGCTGCGCGAAAGTCAGGCGATGCTCGCTTTGATCCTGGATACGATTCCCCAATCCGTCTTCTGGAAGAACCCCGACGGCTTGTACCTGGGGTGCAACAAATCCTTCGCGGGGCTGGCTGGGTTTCAAAGCCCCTCCGGGGTCATCGGCAAGACAGATCTTGAACTTCCCTGGACCCGGGAAGAGGCGGAAGCCTATCGGGCGGACGATCGGGACGTCTTGGAAAGCCATCGTCCGAAGATCCGGATCTCAGAGACGGTGAGCTCCGCGATGGGTCAATGCCTCCAGGTCGAAACCTCCAAGGTTCCGCTCTTTGATGGCGAGGGGAAGCCCTTCGCCGTGGTGGGCATCTTCGAGGATGTCACGGAGGCCAAACGGGCCGAGGATCAGAGGCGCAAGCTGGAAGCCGAATTGGATCATTATCAGAAACTGGAAAGCCTTGGGCGTCTTGCCGGTGGTGTCGCCCACGATATGAACAACATCCTCGCGGCGATCATCTCGGTGACCGAGATCCTGCGGGTCAAGCATTCCCATGTGGCGGATCTTGGGGAATCGCTTGACCTCGTGGAGAAGGCCGCGGGGAGGGGCCGCGATCTGGTGAAGGCACTCGTCGGCTTTTCCCGCAAGGAGATCTCCCGCGCCGTCGCCATCGATGTGAATGAACTGGTCCGGATGGAGATGGGGCTTCTGGACCGGACCCTCATGAAGAAATACAAGCTCGTCATGGACCTTGGGACGGACCTTCCGATCGTAGCGGGGGATCCGAGCGCTCTTTCCGGCGCCCTCATGAACCTTTGTGTGAATGCCGTGGATGCTCTGGCTGACGGCGGTCTGCTCAAGATCATCACGATGATGAAGGACGACAACTTCCTGGAAATACGGGTGGAAGACGATGGGGCAGGGATGACGCCCGACGTCCTGAAACGGGCCATCGAACCTTTCTATACCACCAAACCCAGCGGGAAAGGCACAGGACTGGGTCTTTCGCAGGTCTTCAACACGGCGCGGGCGCACGGTGGATACTTCCGGCTGGAAAGCGACCTGGGGAAGGGAACCCGTGCCATTCTTGGATTACCGTACCAGCTGGGAATGGCCAAAGCCCCCATCGAGGATGAGATCCTCCCCCCTGCGAAAGCCCTCTCCATTCTGCTGGTTGACGACGAGGAACTCATCCGGTCAACGATCCCTACAATGCTTGGGTTTCTCGGGCACCGCGTGACGCCTTTGAAAGGAGGGAACGAGGCCTTGGCCTACCTGGAGGCCCGGGGCGTTCCCGACCTGGTGATTTTGGACATGAACATGCCTGGCATGACGGGGCTGGAGACCTGGGTGGAAATCCGGAAGCGGTTCAGAGACTTGCCCATCCTGGTCGCCACGGGGTACCTGGAGGAGCGGGTTGCCACGGCCTTGGCCGGCGACCCTTGGTCGGGCTCGATCGCCAAGCCCTATTCACTGCGTGAATTCCAGTCTGCCCTGGCGCAGTTGCGCCCCTTCGGGGATGCGACATGACCGGCGCGTTCAAGCGATTTCCGGGTCCATCAGGAGCGCCGAACATTCCGGGCAGATCGTATGGGTGATGGAGGCGGTGATGAAGGTGCAGGGGCCCATGTCCACGGCCACCCAGGTGGAATCGCCCGCCCGCAGGTGGCCGCACCAGGCGCACACGGGGATCAATCCCGCCGGCGGGCTGGGCCGTTGGGCCCCCACGGAGCGGTCTTCAGACTGGGCCTGGCGCCTTTCGGGTTCCAGACCCTGATGGCACGAATCAGGAAGATTCGCCTCCAGGACCCGGGCGCGGCGCCTCCGGGTGGGCGTCCGCAGATCGAGATGGAACCGGTACTCCTGGCACACGTTGCCTCCATGGCCAGATCGGACCTGGCTCCGTGGGATTCAGGCCGCACCAGCGAAGGATGTTTAAGGATTCTCTGACGTTTGGGATCGCCCCTTGGGATTCCCGTGCGGCCAATTCAAGTGTGCCAGGGCCGGGGCTCCCGGGAACCCAGGGGCGCGCAACGTCTCGTGCCGTCCTCCCAGCGGCTGAAATGGGCAGCCCAATTGCGATCCCTTGAGGTCAAGCCGGCGCCACGAAGCTACGATGGACCCGTTTCGGCGCCCCCGCTAAGCCCGATTTCCTTCCGCATCTCCTCCATGGCGATTTCAGCGCACTCGGGGCAGTAGCCATGGGAGAACCTCGCGCCGGTGTGGGCCGATAGATAGGCCTCCAGCTTGTTCCAGTAGCCTCCGTCGTTCTTGATCTTCTTGCATCTCATGCAGATGGGAAGCAGGCCGCGGAGCTGGTTGACGTTGCTCAAGGCCGTGGACAGCTCGGCGTTGCGTTGGGTGAGTTCCTCGGTGCGCACGGCCACCAGGATCTCGAGGGACGCCTTGGCCCTGGCAAGGGAGGTCGTCCGAAGCCAGTGGAGCCCGAGAATTGCCAGGCAGGCCCCGAGGATATAGGTGGTCTCGGCCCACCAGGTCGCCCACCAGGGCGGTTTCACCCTGAACGACATGCTGGCCGCAGGTCCGAAGGCGCCGTTGGGCAGCGCGGCCCTGACCTCGAACCGGTAATTCCCCCCGTGAAGCGCCGGGAAATGGCCCTGGCGGCCCACCAGATCCCGCCAGTATTCCTCAAGCCCGAGAAGCCTGACCTGGAACCGCACCCGGGCCGGATCGCCGTAACTGGGCGCCGCGACCCGGAAATCGAGGGAGGCCTTCTGGTAGGGCACGATCTCCGGCGTGGAGAAGGGCGGTTCGCATTTCCGGTCCCCGAAGGCCATCAGCATGATGCCGGCCCGGGGCGGGTCGGGAGGGGCTTCGGTCCCGATGGCCGAATAGCGCATCAGGCCGCTGGAAGTGCCGACCCAGACCGTGTCGCCCTCCACCCTGAGGGCATTGGCCGAGCAATCCTCGCTGAGCATCCCGTCGGCTCGACCGACCTCCAGGAAGGGGTCGAGGCGGCACAACCCGCGGTTGGTGGAAGCCCAGATGCGGCCTTGGCCGTCCACCCGGACCGCATAGACCATGTCGCTGGACAGCCCCCGGTCCCGGCCGCGGGTTTCCAGAATCCGGATCCGGCCCGGTTCCAGCCGGACATGATTGAGCCCGAGGGGTTCCTCGTAATGGATCCAGGCCGTTCCGTCCGCCAGCGGCGCGATCCCACGCACACGCGCGCCCTTGGGGTCGGCATGGTACTGCCATGTTCCGTCAAGCTCCCGCACCAGGATGCCGTGGTCCGTGCCCGCCCAGAGCCTGCCTCCGGGGTCCTCCCGGAGTTCGAAGACCCCCAGGGTGCGGGCCTTCAGGAAGTCCGGGCCCACCTCCTGCACCAGGCTCCTCCGGGCGGGAACCCACCTCAGGAGGCCGTGAAGGACACTCCCGAGCCAGACCGTGCCGTGGGAATCGGCGAAAACGGTATTGCAGTTCGCGCCCAGCGGTCCCAGGGCGGCAAGGGTGGCCTTGGTCTGGCGGGGTGGCCACCAGAGCGTCGGCCCACGCGTGCTGACCATCCACAGGACGCCTTCGGCATCCAGAGCCTGGCCTTTGATGCGCATTCCGGAGGTGCCTGGAACCTTCCTTGGGCCGGCGTTTTCCATCAACTCGACGCCATCGTCGGTGCCCGCGACCATCCGCCCCTGGGCGTCCCGCGCGATGGACCATACCACCTCTCCGATATCCCCGTGGGAGAACGGATGGTTCTCGATGCGGCCCTTCCCCTGGCTGTGGGCCAGCCCTGATCCGATCACCCAGAGGGACCCCTCGCGATCCAGGAATACGGTCCTGACCCACTTGAAGGGAAGCCCGTGGCTCGTGTCCAGGTGCTCCCCATCAAGCTCCTGCACGCCATTCTGGGTGGGCAGCCAGAGGCGCCCGGCCGGATCGAGGTAGGGCTCGCTGTTGGGGGAAAGGTTTGCTCGTAATCGGCCGGAATGATCCTTGAAGCGTCCGCTCGAAGTATCAAGCAGCCACAGATTCGGCCCGGAACCCGCCCACAACCGTCCCTGGCCGTCCTCCATGGCGAAGCCTGAACCGGACGAAGGAAGGCCCTCGGTCCGGCTCCAGGCCCGTGTGGTGCCGTCCTCACGGAAGGCTTGGATGCCGAACTCTCCCGCTACATAGACCGTACCGGTCCGTGGGCTCGCGCTCAGTCCATAGACTGAGCCTTGGGGCTTCCAGGGCAGGACGTCGAAGGACGTTCCTTCGCGCTGGCGCACCAGGAGGCCATCCTCGCTGTAGGCCCACAGCCTTCCGGACCGGTCCAGGGCCATGCTGCCGATGATCGTCGTGGAGGGCGCGTCGCCGAATCTGGCTGGGTGGAACCGGCCATCCTTGAACAGGGCGAGCCCCCGCAAGGTGCCGGCCCATACGCCCCCCCTGGGGCACGCCAGCACTCTGGGCACGGAGGATGACGGCAGGCCTTCCGCCTCGGACCAGCGCCGGCACTGCCCACCCTCGTAGCGCATGAGGCCGTCCTCCGAACCGAACCAGAGGAAGCCCTCCGTGTCCTGGGTGATGGAGACGACCTCCTGGGAGAAGAGCCCCTGTTCGGTGCCGACCAGGGCGAAGGGTTTCCGCCCCGTCGGGGATGGCGTTCCCGCGAGGGCCAGGATGCAGCCCACCGACCCCGCCAGGAACGTCCTAAGTACGCCCACCGCCACTCTCCTAAGGTTTTTGACGTCTAAGGGGTCTTTCCTGCGCTACGGTGGGGCGTTTCCAGGTTCTGGGACGCCATAAGCCCGAGGGTCCTTGAAATCCGTGTCGATAATATAAGTCCCAAATGCATTCATCGACAGTGAATGTTCGGGCCCGCATCGCCTCATTGAATTTGGAACCCTAGGCGGCCAGTCGCCTCCCTGCGGGGCGCCGACCCTTCGCATTGGCGGATCAGGATAGCCATTGTGATCGACTCACTTCCGGCCTCAGAGGGTGAATGAGCCGTAAATGCCATACGGTGCATGGATATGCGCCGATGGAACGAATGATGCTCTGTCCCTGCATGGCAATGGGAAACCTGATCTCCGGGACCTGCGCCAAGGAGCATTCCCCGTGATATCCCACGTCCTACCCCTCGCCATTCCCGTCCTCCGCGTCCTTTTCCTCACGGGGCGCACCTAGCGGAGTCCCCGATGCCTGATCTGGACCTCCCGCACAGACAGGGCGGGGCGACCCGCTCCCGCGTGCTCCGCATCGAACCCTCCCCGGGGACGGTCATCACCCTGCTTTGCCTGCTGGCGGGGGGCTGGCTCCTGTACCGCCTCCAGGCGGTGGTCCTGGTGCTCGTGGCGGGCCTCATCATCGCCGGGACCATGGCGCCCGCGGTGCAGTGGCTTGAGAGCCGCCGCCTGCCCCGCGGGCC
>DBME01000091.1 GCA_002298155.1 Holophagaceae bacterium UBA706
CCGCACCGGCGCCCGCACCCTCATGCTGGGCGGCGACCACCTCATGACCCTGGGCGCCCTCCGGGCCCATGCGAGCATCCATGGCCCGCTGGGCCTCCTGCACCTGGACGCGCACCCCGATGCCGCCGGCGGCGGCATGTGGGGCACCGACCACCATCACGGCACCTGGGTCCGACTGGCCATCCAGGAGGGCCTGATCGACCCGCACCGCAGCGTCCAGGTGGGCCTGCGCGCCCCCCGCCATGGCGGCGACGAGCTGGCCTTCCTCACCGCCGCCGGCATGCGCATGTGGACGCCGCTGGACATCAAGGATCCGCGTTTCGCGACCCAGCTCCAGGGCGACCTGGCCCGGGTAGGCCAGGGGCCCGCCTACGTGACCCTCGACCTGGACGTCCTCGATCCCGCCTTCTGCCCGGCGGTGGCCGAGCCCGTTCCGGGCGGCCTCTCCGTCCTGGAGGTATGCGGGGTGCTCGCCCACATCCACCAATGGCCCACCCCCTGGGTGGGCGCCGACGTCATGGAGCTCGCGTCCATCCTGGAGGGCCCCGACGCCTCCGCCCGGGCCGCGGCCCACCTCGCCCTGCACCTCCTCGCCTGAAGGGAGCAGCCATGCACTTCGCCACCTACCTGCGCCAGAATCCCGGGGACCATCCCTTCGGCTGGGAGGAAGCGGTCACCGGCTATGACTTCGGCCTCCTGTCCCCCGGCGAGATCCGCGCGTGGGCGGCCGGCCTCGGCTGCACGGGAGAGGCCGTCGCGGCCCTGATCGCCCTGGAGGGGGAGATGCCGCCGCTCTTCGAGAAGCACCTGTGGGCCGCCGCGGCGGAAGCCACCGGCAGGACCCCCCGGCCGGGCAGCACCCGCTGGGCCCGGGCCCAGGACCGTTGGCGCCTTGCGCTCCTCAAGGACGCCCTGGACGCCCCCCTTTCGCCCGAGGCCCTGGCGGTGGCCGTGGAGGCCATCTACCAAGCCGTGGGCTGCCCCGAGGACATGATCGGCCTGTGGAAGTCTCCGCCCGCGTGGGAGCGCAAGGCGCCCCACGCGGAGAAGGACATCGTGGCGGCCTTCGTGCGCCGCGCCGAAACCACCAACGGCGTCACAGGGTCCGCCTGACGGGAACCTCGTCGGAGGCGCCGGGCGGGGGCAGGTGGGGACCCGCGGGATCCCCCTCGACGGTGCCGCGCCAGCCCCCGGTCTCCTTCATGTGGGTTTCGATGTACGTGCGGAAGTCCTCCAGACCGCTCCCGATGCGCCGCGATACCAGACCGACCAGGGCGCCCAGGTCCTCCAGGAGGCCCTGGGGTTCGTAGGCGATCTCCACCAGCATCCGGGTGGACTGGGGCGACAGGGGCCGGAAGGACACGGCCCCTGCGTTCAGGGCCCCGTCCACGCTCGTCCAGGCGATGCGCCGGTCCGGGACCTGCTCGTAGATCTCGGCCGTCCAGTGGATCTCGCGGCCTCCCACCTCCGCCAGCCACCACACCCGCGTGTCGTCCAGCTGCCGGACCTCCTTCACGTTCTCCAGGAAACGGGGGAACGCTTCGAACTGGGTCCACTGGTCGTAGGCGGCGCGCACGGGGACGCCCAGATCGATGCGCCTCACCACCGGGGGGAAGGTCTTCAGCTTAAGCCTCAGGCGCACCAGTTCGGCGCCCATGGTCTCGTTGCGCGTGATGTTGGCGTCCAGCATGGGGAAGGCCTGTTCCTCCTCCTCGGCGATATGCCGCTGCACGGCGGACATGAGCCTGCCGAGCAGGGCCTGGCCGTCGGGAGGCAGGACACCCTCCTCGTCCTGGGCAATGCGGTAGGCACTGATCAGACGCCGCACCTCCCCGTGGTCCTGGCCGAAACGCCTCACCATTGCCGTGTCCGCCCCCAGCTCCGCCATGCCCGGGTAGGCGATGCGCTCCTCCAGGAGGGAGTGGATCTCCAGTTCCTCGAGGAGCTCCCCCGCGAGCCGGGCCTTTTCCGTGGACCCGGGCGTATCGCACAGCGCCCGGTAGAGCTCGCGCACCTTGTTGTGATCGTCCCACAGCAGCCGGGTGGCTTTCGGCTTCGTCGATGTTTCCATTGCTGCACCTCCTGAAGGGATGGGCGGTCCGCCGCCCAGGTCCGTGCCTGGGCTGGTGCGTCACCGGCCTCCGATGTGTGGTGCCTCGCGGGGGCGAAAGGGGTTCACACCACGCGGCTCCCCAGGAAGGCCCGCTCCGGCGTATCCTGGACCGGCCCCCGGGAGTTCGAGATGGATCTGGAATTGGTCAAGCGCCGCGCGCGCCGGCGCGGATGGTTCATCGCCCTGGGCCTCGCCCTGGGGCTGCCCGCGGCGGTGGGAAGCTGGCATCTCTGGACCAACCGGGACCGCGGCCCCGCCACGACCCGGACGGCCGCCGCGGCCTACCACCGGGAGGATCCCGCCCCGGGCATCATCCACCTGCGGGTGAGCGGGGAAGGCTATGCCCTCGGCGTCGCCGAGGGCACCGCCCTGAAGGCCGAGATCACCGAGCAGGCGAATTTCCTCCGGAACACCATCCTGGGGTCGGGGCTCCTGGGCAATCTGACCCGGGACTGGCTCCTGGCATCCGCCTGGAAATTCGATGCCCAGGCCGCCCCGCGCTTCCGGGCCGAACTGCGCGGCATGGCCGACGCCTCCGGGGTCCCCTACGCCGATCTGCTCCTGATCAACTGCTTCGACGACCTCCAGCACCTCTCGGGCTGCAGCACCATCGTGGCCACAGGAGGCGAGGCCGCGCCCCTCCTCCACGGCCGGAACCTGGACTACGGCCTTCCCCGGCTCGCCCGCACCAAGGTGATCCTCGATCTCGAGACCCGCGGCGTGCGCCTGCGCACCTTCGGCTTCCCGGGCTTCATCGGCGTGCTCACGGGCATGTCCAGCCGGGGGCTGGGGCTATCGAGCCACACCAGCTCCAGCAGCCGCAACGCCATGGGGGAGCCCTCGGGCCTCCTCTACCGCCGCATCCTGGAGGACTGCGGCACCCTCGAGGACATGCGCTCCGCCCTCGCCGGCGCCCGGCGCACCATTGGCAACAACCTCGCCCTCTCCGACGGCCCGCGGCACCAGGCCCTCGGGGTGGAGTTCGACGCGGTGGACCTGGAAACCCGCCTTCCCGAGGAGGGCCGGCTCATCGTCACGAATCACTTCTGGGCGAAGTCCCTCCAGATCCACCAGAACGGGGGCTGGTGGTCCCCCTCCTCGGGCAGCCAGGCCCGGGTTGCGTGCCTGCGGCGGTCCATCGCCCCCGGCGCCCCGGTTCCCGCCGCCCGGATCCAGGAGGCCCTCGCCGAGGAAGGTCCGGGCAAGGCCTGGCGCACGCCGGCCAACGGCGGCACCGTCCAGAGCGTGGTGATGGAACCCCTTACCGGACGTGCCTGGCTGGCCCTGGGCCAGACGGTCCCCGTCACGCGGGGCGGGTGGCTGGACCTGCCCGTGGCCTGGTAAGCCGCCAACGGCCCCCTGCTAGACTTGGAGACGTCTTCACCGCACTCCGGAGGCCCGCAATGCGCACGTATGCACCCCTCGCCCTGGCCCTGACCCTGCTGGCGGGAACGCCCGCCGCCGCCGGTGACGCCCGCAAGACCTGGGACCTCGGGATGTTCTGCTGGGTCAAGGTGGCCGCCGCGGAAAAGGGGGCCAAACCCAACGGCCACCCCGCGCACATGGATCCCCAGGCCGTGGCTCAGGCCCTCGGCACGGTGCGCATTCCCGTGGAAGGCGGCAAGGACGAGGCCCTGTTCTCCGCCGAGGAGCTCCCCGCGCTGGGCAAGGCCGTCTCGGAGGCCCTGGCCACCGCCGGGCCCGGCGACGACCTGGAGGTCCTCAGCACCCGCAAGCGTGAGCGCGGGATCTTCGCCCCGACCCTGACGGTGGCCTGCCGGATCTTCGCGGCGGATGGGCGCCTCAACCTCATCGCCAAGGAGACCCGCGGAGGCTTCTACGACCGCTACCGCGCCGAGGGCACCATCCCCATCTTCGACTATGGAACCCGCGCCCAGGCCGGCAAGGCCGTCATCTCGGCGCCGGATGCCACCTCCCTCCGGCCGGACTGGCTCGCCCTGACCCTGGCTCCGGTGGCCCAGGCTCCGGTGGCCCCCGCGGCGCCTGCCGCGGCTCCCGCAGCGGCGGCCCCCAAGGCCGA
>DBME01000432.1:0-20445 GCA_002298155.1 Holophagaceae bacterium UBA706
TCGACTGGGAGGACCGCCTGCCGGGATGCGGGGCCGGGCCGGGGCGCCCGCCGGTGCCCCCCGCGGAACCCGGCCAGATCACCTTCGGCCCCCTGGGCATGGATTCCCGGCTGATGCCCGTGGAGGCCTTCGGGCGGTCCCTCAAGGCTGCGCTGCGGCGCCACGGGGCCCGGCTCCTGGACTACGGCGAGCCCCAGGGCTTCGGACCCCTGCGGGCCAGCGTGGCGCGGCGCCTGGGGCAGTACGGCATCCAGGCGGATCCCGAGGAGATCCTCATCACCCATGGCGCCCAGCAGGCCCTGGAACTGGTGCTCAGGGGCCTCACCCGCCCAGGGGATGCGGTGGTGGTGGAATGGCCCACCTACGACCAGATGCTGGGCCTCCTGGCCATCCACGGCCTGCGGGCGGTGCCGCTGCCCACGGGGCGCGACGGGTTCGACCCCGCCGGCCTGGAGGCGCTCCTGGAGCGGGAACGGCCCAGGCTGCTCTACACCATGCCCAGCTTCCAGAACCCCACGGGGCGCAGCCTGTCCCAGGAGCGGCGGGAACGCCTCCTGGAGCAGTGCGGCCGCCACGGCGTGCCCATCCTGGAGGACGGCTTCGAGGAGGAGATGAAGTACTTCGGCCGCCCCGTCCTGCCCATCAAGGCCATGGACCGGGCCGGTTCGGTGCTCTACGCGGGCACCTGCTCCAAGATCCTGTTCCCGGGCCTGCGCCTGGGCTGGCTCGCGGCCCCGCTGCCCTGCGTCAAGGCCCTCACGGCCCTGCGCCGCGCCGGGGNNGGGGGAGCTGTGTCCCGCGCCCCTGCTCCAGGCGGCCCTGGACGACTTCCTGGACAAGGGCCACTACGACGCCCACCTGGCGCGGCTGCACCGCCAGTTCCGCCGGCGCATGGAAGCGGCCCTCCAGGCCCTGCGCCAGGAGATGGACCCCGCCCGCGTGCGCTGGGAGGCGCCCGCCGGGGGCTACCTCCTCTGGCTGGAACTTTCCACGGATGCCGGGCACGAGGAGCTGGACGCCCTCTTCCGGCGCCATGGGGTGAGGGTCCTGGAGGGGAGCCGCTTCTTCGCAGGCGATCCCCACTGCAAGGCCCTGCGCCTCTCCATCTCCGGGCTGGACGAGCCGGAGATCCGCGAAGGCATCCGCCGCCTCGGCGCCGCCATCCGCACCCTGCCACTTCCCTCCGGAGCCGACCGATGAGCCGACCTTTCCAGAACACCTACGAGGACCCCGTCCGGGCCGCGGCCTATGCCGAGCTCCAGTATCCCGGCACCTACCACCTCGCCTTCCGCGACCTGCCGGAGCTGCTGGGCCCCGCCGGACTGGGGCTCAGGGCCCTGGACTTCGGGTGCGGCGCGGGGCGTTCCGCGCGGTTCCTGGAGGGGCTGGGCTTCGACGTGGAAGGCGCCGACAGCGCCGAGGCCATGCTCGCCCAGGCCCGTCTCAGGAACCCGGCCGGGGTGTACCTGCACGTGCCCGGCGGCGACCTGTCCGCGCTGCCGGACCACCGGTACGACCGCATCCTGTCGGCGTTCACCTTCGACAACATCCCCCCGGAGGCCAAGGGCCAGATCCTCGGCCACCTGGCGCGCCTGCTGCGGCCCGGGGGGCGCCTGCTGAACCTGGTGAGCTCGGAGGAGCTCTACCGCATGGACTGGGCCTCCTTCACCTGCACCGGATTCCCGGGCAACCGCGACCCGCGGCCCGGGGACCGCGTCTACACGATCATGAAGGACGTGCCCGACGCCCGGCCCGTGGAGGACATCTTCTGCCCCGAGACGGAGTACCGGCGCCTCTACGAGGCGGCCGGCCTCCGTCTGGAGCGTTCCCATCGCCCCCTGGGCCGCGAGGACGAGCCCTTCGCCTGGGTCAACGAGACCCGGGTGGCGCCGTGGCGGATCGACGTGCTCAGCTGAAGGTCAGCACCGCCACCCGGCGGGACTGGCCGGACTCGCCGCCACCGGAGCCGCTGCTCTCGTGCACGTGGCGGAGGGTGACAAGGTGGCCGTTGACCCGTCCGAAGCGGTACGTGTCGTGCTGCTCGGAGCTGAAGCTGATCACCAGGAGGGCCTTGCCCTTGAGCTTGACGAGGGTGTCGGCGGCCACGGGGTTGCCGGCGGCGTCCACCCAGACCTTGGCGGTGGCCACGAGTTCCTTGACGTACTTCCGGTCCCGGGCGCCCATGCGGGGCTCGAGCTTTAGGGTGAGGAGCCGCAGGGGCTTGCCGTCGAGGGTGTCGGGGCGCTCATCCACGAGCGTGGCCTGGTCCAGGTCCTGGAGGATCTTCTGGGCGGGGTCGAAGTAGTCCAGGAGGGTCAGGGCGCCCATGCCGCCCATGGCGTCCCGGATGGGGGTGGTCTTCTCGGGGTCCTCGTTGTGGGCCCGGGCCTCCTTGACCGCCTGGGCCAGGAGGTCATGGCTCCAGAGGAGCCGCAGGCCCTGGGGGCTGGTCTCCGCCCAGGCGCTGGCGCTGCCCTGGGTGATCACGGGCTTCTTCTCGTCGCCCTGGCGGCTCCAGGTCTGGAAGTCCACGGAGGCCCTCAGGGGCTCGGCGGACCCGGGCTTCTGGAGCTGGGCGCGGAGCTCGTCCAGGCCCGACGCGGCAAGAGGCAGCGCCAGGGCGCAGAGAAGGGAGGCGAGGTGCTTGTGCATGGGACTCCAAAAATCGCTGGCTGGGATGCCTTTACATTACGTATGCGGGATACACTGGTTTAATTCCGAGGTAATTTCGATGCGAGCACCCTGGCTTCTGCCCTGCCTTGCCCTGAATCTCGCCGCGCAGGCCCCCCTGGACCTGCAGGCCCCCATCCGCAGGGTGCGCCTGCACCCGGACGAGGCCTGGGTGACCCGGATCGGCACCGTGAAGGTGGCCGGCTCCGGCGTGCACCGCCTCGCCATCCGGAACCTGCCCGCGGGGCTCGTCATGGAGGACGTGAGGGTGGCGGCCCGGGGGCCCGAGGGTTCCCGCCTGGGCGACCTGACCCTGGGCGCCGAGCCGCGCAAGGTCACCGAGACTGCCGAGTACAAGGCGCTCAAGGCCGAATGGGAAGCGCTGGGCGACAGGCAGGATGTGCTGGAGGCCGAAGGCCAGGCCCTGGACAAGGAGAAGGACTTCCTCCACGGCCTCCAGGCCGCCTACGACAAGGAGATCTCGGCGCGCCTGGCGGGGGCGGTGCCCACGGCGGCATCCGTGGTGGACCTGAGCCGGGGCATCGAGGGACGGCTGGCCGAGGTGCTCATCCGGGACCGCCGCCGGCGGCGGGAGCTGGAGAAGGTGGAGGAGGATTTCAAGCGAGTGAACGAGGAGCTTAACAAGCGCGCCGCGGAACGCAGCGAAAGCCCTTCACAGGCGCTGGTGGAAGTGGCGACCTCCGGCCCGGGCGAGGTGGAGGTGGAATTCACCTACCGCCAGCACGGCGCGCGGTGGGAACCCGGCTACGAGGCCCGCCTCTCGGCCGACGGAAAGAAGGTGGACCTGGCGATCTTCGCCACGGTTCGCCAGGACACGGGGGAGGACTGGAAGGGCGTGGCGCTGGAGATCACCAACGCTCGGGCCAGCCGGAGCCTGGCCATGGCCCGCTACGCGGAGGCCAAGGTCATCGACGGGAGGGAGAACCAGCCCGTGATTCGGGGAGGATCCGCGAAGGAAGTCAACTTTTATCTCAACGCTCAGCAGCCCTCCCCGGGCATCGCCCAGAATACGATGATCGCCGCACCTCCAGAGCCGCCCAAGCCCACCGCTCCCGCGGCTCTGGCGGAGGCCGTCCCCCTGGAGGAGGCCCAGGGCCTCGCCTCCACCTGGGCCCTCGAGGGCGCCAAGGACATCCCCGCCGACCGGGAACCGCACCGTTTCCGGATGCTGTCCCGGGACGCGGAGCCAACCCTGGCCCTGGTGGCCACGCCCCGCCTGGATCCCACCGTGTACCGGGTGGCCCGCTTCGCGGTGCCGACGGGGATTCCGCTCTTCCCGGGTTCACCCGTGGTGCACTACGCGGGCACCCAGCGGGTGGGCCAGGCCGCCCTGGAGCTGCCCCAGACCGGGGCGCCCTTCCAGTTCGGGTTCGGCCCCTACCGCGGCGTGCGGGTCGAGTTGCGCCGGGTGGACGCGGTGAAGGAGTCCGTGGGCACCTTCACCAAGGAGACCCAGTGGACGCTGAAGGAGCGCATGGAAGTGGCCAACGACACCGCGGAGACCGTGGTGGTGGAACTCCAGGACCGCGAGCTCAAGCCCGCCAGCGACAAGGTGAAGGTCACCGCCCTCCCCGACGCCACCCCCTCCAGGGAGGGCGCCGTTCCCGGCGTGCGCGCCTGGACCCTCACGGTGGAGCCCCGGGGCAAGGCTGCCGTCGTCCTGGGAAGCCAGATCCGCATCCCCGCGGCCTGGGTCCTCTGGGGCGCGGATGACCTCCATCTGCCCCGGTAGCGCTTGACGGGAGGCCCCGGATGGGCTGAAATTCCCGGATGGCTGACGAAAAGAAAGAACCCTGGCTGAACTTCCTCGCCCTGACCACGGTCATCCTGGCGGTGTGCGCCACCCTGGCCACCTTCAAGGGAGGGGGCTACTCCACGCGCTCGGTCATGAGCCAGACCCAGGCCTCGGACCAGTGGGCCTTCTACCAGGCCAAGAGCGTGAAGTCGAACCTCTACGAGATCAACCGCGACATGCTCGAGATCGAGGCCGACGGCGCCGGCGCCAAGGACGCCGCCCGTCTCCGTGGGAAGGCCGAGGCCTACAGCCGCAAGGTGGCCACCTACGACCAGGAGAAGGAGAAGATCCAGGCCGAGGCCAAGCGTCTCGAGAAGGTGAGGGATGACGCCCAGAAGCACGGCTCCGCCTTCGGCATCGCGGTCATCTTCCTCCAGATCGCCATCCTGCTCTCATCCATCGCCGCCCTGCTCAAGCAGCAGCCGGTGTGGTGGCTGGGCCTGATCGTGGGCGCACTGGGCATCCTGTCCTTCGTGAACGGCTTCTTCCTCTTCTTCTAGCCGTCGCGCCCTGATCCGCGCAGCTGCCGGCTACGTGGCCCGATCCAGGATCGGTGGCCCCAGGAGCGCGTTGAAGGCGGTGTTGATCTGGGTCTCCAGGTGGATGCTCATGGCCGCGGCCTCCATGGGCCGGCCCATGAGGTAGCCCTGGAAGGCGTGGCAGCCCATGGCGTGCAGCGTCTCCTTCTGGGCCTGGGTCTCAACGCCCTCGGCGACGAGGCTGAGGCCGAGGTTGTTGCCCAGGTTGACGATGGTCTGGACGATGGGGTTGGAGGAGATGACCCCGGGCCGGTCGGGGTGCATGTTGCGCACGAAGGCCTGGTCGATCTTGAGGGTGTCGATGGGCAGCTGCTGGAGATAGCTCAGGGACGAGTAGCCGGTGCCGAAGTCGTCCAGGCCGATGCGCACGCCCAGGGCCTTGAGGTCGTGGAGCGGCGTGTGCCGGGGGTCCGAGTTCTTGAGCAGGCTGCTCTCGGTGATCTCCAGTTCCAGGCAGGAATGGGAGAGGCGCGACTCGCGCAGGGTCCGCGCCACGAAGTCCACGAGCCGGGGGTGCGCCAGCTGCACCGGGGAGACGTTCACGGCGAGCTTGATGGGGCGGGGGCTGAGGGCCTGCCACACCGCGGCCTGGCGGCAGGCGGTGGCCAGCGCCCACTCGCCCAGGGTGTGGATGAACAGGTTCTCCTCGGCCAGGGGGATGAACTTGGACGGGGGCACGGCGCCCAGCACCGGGTGCTGCCACCGCAGAAGGGCCTCCATGCCGACGATGTGCCCTTCCATGTTGAACTGCGGCTGGTAGAAGAGCCGCATCTCGTTCTTGGCCAGGGCCTCGCCCAGGAAGGCGTCCATCTGCTGGCGCTCGAAGGCTGCCTCGCTGAGGGTCAGGGTGGTGCACTGGATGGCGTTGCCGCCGCTGTTCTTGGCGCGGTTGCAGGCGTTCTCCGCCTCCTTCTGGAGGGTGGAGGCGTTGTCCCCGTCCTGGGGCGAGAGGCTGATGCCGATGCTCACCGTCAGGCGCACTTCCCGGTGGGAGACGCGGTAGGGGATGCAGAGGGAGTCGAGGATGGACTGGGCCAGCTTGATGGGTTCCAGGGAATCCCGCACTTCGGGGAGGAGCACCGCGAACTGGTCGCTGCCCACCCGGGCCAGGGTGTCCCCGGGGCGCAGGAGCACGGAGATGCGCCGGGTCAGCTGCAGGCAGAGATCGTCGGAATCGGCGAACCCGAGGGTCTGGTTGATGGCCTTGAACCGGTCCAGCTCGATGAAGAGCACGCCCACCATGCTGCCCTGCCGGTGGGCCATGAGGATGGCCTGGCCGGTGCGATCCGCCAGACGGAAACGGTTGGGCAGGCCCGTGAGGGGATCCTGGTCCCGCAGGCCTTCCAATTGAGCCTTCAGCGCCGACACTTCCTTGCGGGCAGCCGACAACTGCTCCATGAGCTCCAGGGCGTCCATGTCTTTCAATAGCATTTCATTTGGATCCGGATCTTTTGGAACGGAGGCCACGAAAGCTACTCCTTTGGAAACTGCTCGGGAAGTCGATCGAGTGGCAGTCAAATGAAGGAAACAGGCCTCCCAAAGGGAGGTGTCGGCCCAGGTAGAATTGAACACATTATGTGGCCACAAGCAACTCAATATAAGGTGTTGTTTTCTGGAAAACAGGGAGGCCTCCGATGCCCGCAAGGCTCCTGGAACTGAAGGACGACCGGCGCCGGGGAAAGGTCCGGGCCATGACCTCCGTGAGCTCCGCCCATCCCCTGGTCCTGAGGGCGGCCATGGAGCAGGCCCTGGCGGACCAGGCCCCCCTGCTGGTGGAGGCCACCTGCAACCAGGTGAACCAGGACGGGGGCTACACCGGCATGACGCCGGAGGCCTTCGCGGGGTCCATCCAGGGCCTTGCCGCCGAGGCGGGCCTCCCCGCCTCCCGGATCATCCTGGGGGGTGCGCACCTGGGGCCGGGACCCTGGCGGGAGACGGGACCGGAGGAGGCCCTGGACCGGGCCGGGGAGATGGTGGCCGCCTACGTAAGCGCGGGTTTCCGTAAGATCCACCTGGACACGAGCATGCCTTGCGCGGGGGATCCGCCGGTGCTGGACGTCCCGGTCGTGGCCCGCCGCGCCGCGGAACTGGTGCTTCTTGCGGAGCGGGCCTTCGCCGCGGACCCTGCCGGGCATCCCCCGGTCTACGTGGTGGGCACGGAGGTGTCCTCGGCCGGGGGCGCGCGCAGCACCGGACCACGGGTCCGCCTCACCACCCCCGAGGATCTCGCGCGCAGTCTGGACGACCTTCAGGAGGCCTTTGCCGCGGCCGGGGCCGGCCCCGCCTGGGAGCGCGTGGCGGCCCTGGTGGTCCAGCCCGGCGTGGACTTCGGGGAGACGGACGTGCACCCCTACGACCGGCGCCGGGCCCGGGCCCTTTCCGAGGCGATCCAGGCCCGGGCGCCCTGGATGGGCGAGGCCCATTCCACGGACTACCAGTCCCCCCGCGCCCTGCGGGAACTGGTCGAGGACGGGTTCGGAATCCTCGGCGTTGGCCCCTGGCTGACCTTCGCCTGCCGGGAGGCGCTCTTCGCGCTGGAGGACGTGGCCCGGGAGATGGACTGGCTCCACGGCGGGGGGGCCGGGATCCGGCTGCGGGAGGTGCTGGACGGCGTCATGCGGCGGAATCCCGCCCACTGGAAGGACCACCACCGGGGGTCCCCCGGGGAGCAGTCCTACGCCCGGCTCTTCAGCCTCAGCGACCGTTCCCGGTACTACTGGCACGACCCCGAAGTGGAGGCTGAAGTGGAGCGGCTCCTGGCGGCCACGGAAGGTCCCCTGCCCATCCAGCTCCTGAGCCTCCACCTGCCCATGGCCTTCGACGACGTCATGGACGGGCGCCTCGAGCCCAACGGCCGCGCCATCGTCCTGCACGCCATCCGCCGGGTGCTGGGGCACTACACGGCAGCCTGCAGCTGACCTGCCTAACGCAGGATCGCCTCGATGGCTTCCAGCTCCGCTTCGGAGAAGGCGAGCCCGTCCAGGGCCGCCACCGCGTCCTCCACGTGGCCGGGGCGGCTGGCGCCGATGATGGCCGTGGTCACGCCCGGGTGCCGCAGCACCCAGGCCAGGGCCATCTGGGCGAGCTTCTGGCCCCGCTCCTGGGCCAGGGCGTCCAGGCTCCTCACCTTGAAGAGGAGGTCCTCCGTGATGTCGTCGGCCCTGAAGCCGCTGTGGGCCTTGGTGGCGCGGGAGCCCTGGGGGACGCCGGCGAGGTACTTGTCCGAAAGCAGGCCCTGGTAGAGAGGAGAGAAAACCGCGCAGCCCAGGCCCTCCTCGTCGAGAACGTCCAGGAGGCCCTCTTCTATCCAGCGTTCGAAGAGGCTGTACGAGGGCTGGTGGATGAGGCAGGGCGTGCCCAGGGAGCGCAGGATCGCCGTGGCCCGGCGCGTCTCGTCCGGACCGTAGGAGGAGATGCCGGCATAGAGGGCGCGGCCGCTGCGGACGATGTGGTCCAGGGCGCCCATGGTCTCCTCCAGGGGCGTGCCGGGGTCGGGCCGGTGATGGTAGAAGATGTCGACATAATCCAGGCCCATGCGCCGGAGGCTCTGGTCGAGGCTGGCCACCAGGTACTTCCGCGATCCCCAGTCGCCGTAGGGCCCCGGCCACATGCCCCAGCCGGCCTTGCTGGTGATCACCATCTCGTCGCGGAAGGGAAGGAAGTCGGCCTTGAGGATCCTGCCGAAATTCTCCTCCGCGGATCCAGGCGGCGGGCCGTAATTGTTCGCGAGATCGAAATGGGTGATGCCCAGATCGAAGGCTCTTCGGGCGATCGCGCGACCGTTGTCCCAGGTGTCCACATCCCCGAAGTTGTGCCAGAAGCCCAGCGAGATGGCGGGAAGCCGGAGGCCGCTGCGCCCGCAGCGCTGGTAGATCATGGCGTCGTAGCGGGATTCGGCGGGCTGGTGGGGCATGGCTGCGATCCTGGTTATGAGTCACTTCATTATTTCAGAGATACTTGGTCACGGCCGAAAGGGTTGTTAATAAACTCAAGGCCAGGGCCTGCCGCCCCACCCCAGTCACCGGAGAACCTTTCATGCGAGTAAACCAGCCCATCACCCGCGTGGAACACCAACTCAAGGAAGGGGCCTTCATCGTCTCGATGACGGATCCCCAGGGCCGGATCACCTATGTGAACGACGAGTTCGTGCGCATCAGCGGCTTCACGCTGGACGAACTCATGGGGCAGCCCCACAATCTGGTGCGCCACCCCGAGATGCCCGCCGCGGCCTTCGCGGACCTCTGGTCCACGGTGCAGGCCGGCAAGCCCTGGTTCGGCCTCGTGAAGAACCGCTGCAAGAACGGCGACTTCTACTGGGTGGACGCCAACGTCACGCCCGTCATGGATCAGGGCCGCATCTCCGGCTTCGTGTCCATCCGCAGCCGGCCCTCCAAGGCGCAGATCCGCGAGGCGGAGCGGATGTACGCGCTGGCCAACCAGGGCAAGTCGCTGGCCGAAACCGCCATCCGCCCCTGGGTCCCGTTCCCGTCCCTGCCCACGCGCACGCGCCTCCGGGGCGGCTTCGCGGTGATGGTGGGGATCTTCGCGCTGATGACGGTCATGGACATCGCGACCTTCATGAAGGTGAGCGATGCCGTCCACCAGGTCCAGGCGGGCCCGTCGGGGGCGGAAGCCGTGAAGCGCCTGGGCGAGATCAGCGCCATGGCGAACAGCGCCATCTGGTTCCTCATCCTCGCCGGCCTGGGTGTGGTGGCCGCGGCGGTGATCCTGTCGTCCCTCCTGCTGCGCATCCTGCGCGTGCAGCTGGGCGGCGAGCCCGAGGAGGCCATCCATGTCGTCCAGCGCATCGCCCAGGGCGACCTGCGGGTGGAGATCGACACGCCGGCCGGCGATCGCGTCAGCCTCATGGCGACGCTGCGCGCCATGCAGTCCAACCTCAAGGGAACCATCAACCGCATCCGCTTCGACGGCTCGCGGGTGTCGGAGACCGCGGCGAACTTCGCCAGCGCCACCCATGAGATCGCCTCCACCAGCCACGAGCTGGCCAAGAACGCGGAGGAGGAACGCACCTTCGTGGAACGCATGGCCTCGGCCATGACCGAGCTGTCCGCTTCCATCCGCGAGGTTTCCACCAACGTGAAGGCCAGCCAGCACCAGGCCAACGAGGCCGTGCAGGCCACCGAGGCCGGGGACCGCTCCGGCAAGGCCTCCATGGAGGCCATGGAGCAGGTGGAGAAGGCCACGGGCCAGGTCGTCCAGGCCGTGCGGGTCATCCAGGAGATCGCCCGCCAGACCAACCTCCTCTCCCTCAACGCCGCCATCGAGGCCGCCAAGGCCGGCGCCTCGGGCAAGGGCTTCGCCGTGGTGGCCGAGGAAGTGCGCAANNGCGCAAGCTGGCCGAGCGCAGCGGTCTCGCCGCCAAGGAGATCGCCGGCCTCATCGAGGTGAGCAACGAGGCCGTGACCGCGGGCCGTTCCACCGTGCAGGAATCCGTGCACGCCCTGGGCGACATCCGGGACCACATCGGCCAGGTGACCTCCATGGCCATGGAGATCAGCGCCTCGTCCGAGGAGCAGGCCACGGCCAGCGCCGAGGTCGCGCAGCAGGTGGAACGCAGCGCCCTCAAGGCCGCCGAGAACGCCAGCGCCAGCGTGGAGCTGTCGTCCACGGTGGACACCCTGAGCTCCAACTCCGATCAGCTGGCCCACACCGCCGAGGGCCTCACGGCCCTGGCGAAGCAGTTCCGTACCTAGGGTTTATTTCAGCAGACCCCAGAAATCCTTCCGGTCCAGGGGCAGGCGGGACAGGTTCTCCTCGGCCCACTTCGCGGCCTCGCCGTTCAGCGGGCTCTTCACGTTGTAGCTCTGGTAGGTGAGCATCTCGGCGATGCGGATCGCCAGGGCGCCGATGGATTCGCCCGCGGTCCAATGGTCGCCGATGCAGATGGCGTGCGGCGCGATGTTCGGGTGGAATACGGGCGTCAGCATCCGGCACTGCGGGGCCTGCCGGGGATAGGAGAGGGTCAGGAATATCTCGACCCGGTGCCGGTCCCAGGGCTGCACGGAGCCATCCTGGATGACCAGGCCCGGCACCTGGTATTCGAGGAAGTACCGCTCGGGCGGATTGCCTTCCGTGCCGAGGATCCGGATGGGCGAATCGCCGGTGGTGCAACGGGCCATCTCTTCGGCATCGGCGATGAGCCTGCGGTCACGAAGTCCCATGTGTCCTCCTTGTGGGCCGGGGTGGCGTGGGCGGGTTCTGTTCCCCCTTGAGCCAGCTTGTGACGAGGGCCGACGCCCGGGAGGGCATGCCTGGAGCCATGGCTTCCAGATTGGAGATGGACAGGCCGAAGCCCATTCCCTCGCCGCGGTCCTTGGCGATCGTCCTGCTGCTGATGCCCACCAGCCGGCCCCGGTGATCGTAGAGCCCGCCCCCGCTGTTGCCGGGGTTGAGCGGGATCTGGACCTGGAGGGTCCGGAGGGTGATGGGGCCCTCTGACTGGATCCGCATGGCGGAGAGGGTGCCGCGCGCGAGCGAGGTGCGGTAGCTGAGGGGGTCTCCCACCGCGAACAGGTCATCCCCCACGCCCAGTTCCCCGGGGGCGCCGGGCGGGACGACTCCGGGCCTTCCGGAGCCGATCGGGGACGGGCACCAGAGCAGGGCCATGTCTCCGTCGGGCGAGGACGTCCAGAGGACCTCCACGTTGCCCGAGCCGCCGCCGTACCAGGATGCCTTGAGGCGCGTGGCCCCCGTGGTCCCCTCATGCCTGACCACGTGGCGGCAGGTGAGGATGCCGATGCCTTCCGGCCCGGAAAGGAGCGCGACGCCCGAGCCTGCGGAAACCGCGCGCCATCCCTGATCCTCCTGCACCTCGAGGACAAGGCTGACGTGGGCGAGGAGCGGCTCCTTGAAGGGCGAAGGCGTCCGTTCAAGGGTGTCGGGATCCAGCTGGCCTTCAGGAAAGAACAGGACCGCCGGCTCCGGCTTGGGGCGTCGCACGGCCCAGATGATCACGCCGGTCCACAGCAGGGTTCCCAGCAGGCCTGAGATCAGGCCCGTCCACGCCAGGCCCCTGGCGCCTCCGAATTCCCAGCGCCACCGTGCCCGCCGGAGCGCCAGGATCCCCGTGACCACCGCGGGAGGGCCCAGGGCCACCCCGGCGAAGAGGACGGAGGTAAGGCCCAGGACCGCGGAGGCCACGGCCATGGGATCCCGGCGGGGGCGCCGGGAATCCTCCGGGGGCAGATCCCCGTAGTCGATCACGAGCCGGGGGCCGGTGGAATCGCTCATGGGGCGCCCGTGGTGGAGAGGGCCCAGACGCAGGCTCCCAGGAGGATCCAGGCCGCGGACAGAACCAGGCCCAGCTGGCCGAGGATCCGGTCCAGGGGCGGGAGTTTCTTGATGGCCTTGCCGTTGGTGAACCAGTAGATGGTCCCGCCCACAAGCACCACCGGGGCGAGGAAGGGAATGAGCCCCGTTATGAAGATCCCCCGGGCCCACGACTTGACCGCCTTCTGGTCCTCCACGCTGGCCAGGCTTTCGTGGTAGGCGCCGGCCGTCATGGGGGCGGCGGTGTCGAAGGTCGTCTGGCAGAACCGGCACCGGAGGGCCGCGGCCTTGATCTCCCGGCCGCAGCGGGGGCAGAGTTTGTGCTCCTGGCCCCACCAGGTGGGGGTTTCGGGCATGACCTGCTTTTCCGTCGCGGGGGCCTCCGTGCAGCCATAGACACCGCAGCCGCCGTTCTCGGTCCAGCATTCCTCATGGCTGGTGGCCCCGCAGGCGGGGCAGGAGGTCAGGGGCTCCTCATCCTTCAGGGGCAGATGGCAGAGACTGCAGTTCGCTTCACGCATCCTTCACCCTGAATTCCAGGACAGTCTTGCCGATGGCGATCCGGCTGCGGTCCTTGAGCCGCGCCACCTGGACCGGGTGGCCTTCGACCTGCGTTCCGGCCGGAGAACCTCCGTCCCGCAGCTCGTAGTGCTCTCCGCTCCGGTGGATGGACGCGTGGTGGGGCACCACCTGGGGGTCCTTGAACAGGTAGATCTCGGACTTGGGGGACGATCCGATCAGGGTGGGGTTGCGGTAGAGGATGAACTCCTTGCCCGCGATGGGACCCGTCAGGATCCTCACCCAGGCTTCCCGGGCCAGCAGTTCCACCAGGCCGATCATCAACCCGGTGCCTGCGCCCACCAGGGCAAGGCCCACCATCCGGCTGGGACCGCCCCCGGTCACATGGGCGAACCGGGAGAAGACCATCGCGATGGGGTCGAACAGCACGCCCCCCAGCAGGGCCCCGACGGTGCCGCCGATGATGCCGTTCAGCAGGAGCCGTTTGGATTTCAGGGCCGCGCCCTGGCCCAAGCCCGCGGCCAGTCCCACCACGGCCCAGGCGAGGCCGCGGCCCATGATCCAGATGAGCAGGGGGAAACCGCCGAGGCGGATGGAATTCTGGTCCGAGGCGTCGCGGGCCAGGGAGGTGCCCAGAGTGAAGATGATCCCTGCGGGGATCAAGGCCACGAATCCACCCAGGGCGCCCGTGAGGAGGCCCACGAGGGAACAGGTGGCTGCCCGGCGCCAGGCCCGGGACAGGGCCCCGTCCGCGGCCCCGATGCACAGGCCGATCATGGCCGCCGCCAGGGGGAAGAGCATCGTGGCCACCAGCCGCTGGTCGGAGATGAGCTCACCGAAATCGATGATCTTCGGGGTGACCGGGTGGTCCAGGATCCGGACCTCCTTGGCGAAGCCGACCCGCTCGGTGGACTCCCGCTTGCGATCCACCATCTCGGCCAGGATCGCCACGCCCACGCCTTCCTGGAGATCCGCCACCTGCCCTGGTTTGCCGTCGGCGCGGATGATGCGGGTGTCCGTGGGAAGGAGGAACCTGGCATGCGACGCCTCGAAGGCGACGTTGGAGAGGCCGTGGGGCAGGGCCTGGTCCAGGGTGCTCACGGAGGAGATGTTCGTCTCGAAACGGATGCCGTCGTCGAAGTGGGGCTCGATGATGGCCCAGGCTCCGAGCCCGCCCAGGAGGCCCGCGAGCATGAGGGCGAACCATGGCCGGAAGATCAGGGGCTGGGCATCGGAGCGCCCGGGTTCCTGCATGCCGAAGCCTTGCTGATTGGACAGGATGGCGTCGACGCGGGGGTCCGCCAGGTCCTGGGAGGAGATCCGGATCCGCTCGCTCATGGATGACCTCCGGGCTGCGGGGCCGTTTCGGGGGGCATGCCGCCCGGCGGGCCCGGCGGAACGTCGGCCGGGGCCATCTGGACGGGGGGCATCGCGCCTTCCATCTTCTGGAAGTATTCCTGGGCCCGCTTCGACGTCCGCCATGCCTGGTAGAACTGGCCGCCCATGAGCGCCACCAGGAGGGCCAGCAGGAACGCGATGGTCCAGTTGGAGGCCTGGGACCGGGACAGGCCGTCCACCGTGGTCTGGATGGAGACGAGGAGCCTGCGAAGGTCCTGGAGCTCCTCCTTGAGGTGCGCCGGGCCGGCCTCCGTTTCAGGGCCGCCGGGCATGGCGAGGGGAACGGCCTTGCCATCCAGCCAGTAGTTCTGGAGGGGAACGAGGGTTCCGCCCTTGGGGATGAAGGCGGCGGTCAGGCCCCGGATGGGGTCCCGGACCACGGCCACCTGGGAAGGGTGGCTGAAGAAGTTGGTGTGGATGAACGTGTCCATGTCGGAGAGGAAGACGTCGAAGTCCGGATGGGTGTGGTACCAGCCGACGATCTTCCGGCCCTCCCAGCGCTTGTCCATGGCCTCGTGGATGTGGTTCCAGGTCTCGTTGGTGAAGGTGACGGCCGCGCCGCGCTCCCGTGCGCCCTCGCCGCGGATGATCCCCTCCACGATGACGCCCTGCGTCTTCGGGTCCTCCTGGAAGGCGCCCACCAGGACGCCGCAGACCTCCACGTCGGGGAACTCGCTGGCGTGGGCGAGGAGGTCGGCCAGGGCGGCCCGCCCGAACTCCAGCCTCGCCTCGGCGGCATGGTCCGGCGCCGGTTCAGCCGGTGGAATCTTGGCGCGCTTCTTCACATCTTCCTCCAGTCATCACGCATGAAAACGGGGTCTGTCCCCCGAAAGCTCGATCCCCATGAGCCTTCCGCCCACTTTGAGCTGAAGGATGTCCCAGGGCGGGATCCCCAGTTCCCGGAGGGTCGTTCCGGCCGGGGCCCCGCCCCTGGACAGGGCGTGGTAGACCTCCGGATAGCGGGTGGCGCCGCACGACGGGCAGGTGGCGCTTTCGGAATCCAGGGCCTCCAGGGCCCCGCGCCAGCCTTCGGACGTGCCGCACCCGGGGCACCGGATCTCCCGGACGAGCTCCCGCACCGACTCGATCACGGCCTCGGGGCCGAACCGGGTCCGGACCTCCTCCATGAAGGCCTCCAGGGGTGTCTCGCAGGAGAAGGCCTCCCATTCATGGACGTCCTCGAACCGGTCATGGCCATAGCATTCCGGGTCCCGGCGGTACGTGACCTTGTAGCAGTCGAAGCCCTGGCCGTCCATGTGGAAGCCGGCGTTCCGCAGGCCTTCGATGCCATGGAGGAGCTTGACGGCCTCCCCGCACTGGAGGCCGCCGATGACCGAGGCGGTGGTGGGCGTGGTGGGCACATGGGGTTCCGCCGGGCGGGAGTCCCTGGGCAGGAGGGAGCAGGCCCGCCGCTGGTCGAGGATGGCCCAGTCGGCGGCCGACAGGGTGCACTCGTAGCATGCGCCGCCGTCCGGCACGAAGACCCTGACCATGCCCGTGAGGACGTCGATGGCGCCGTCCACCCAGGGGCGCNNCGCCCATGACCACGGAGGCGTGGCGGACGTGACCCAGGCCGATTCCGTGGAGGACGTTCTCGCGCAGGGGGAGGGCCTTGAGGCCCGGAAACACGTCCTTGGCGCGGGAGGCCACCACCTCGGCCTTGGCGCGGCCCCGGTCCGCCTCCCGGAAGAGGATGGACCTGGAGAGATTGGATTCCTCCACCTGATCCATGTCCACGATGGTCAGGGACCCGGCCCCCAGGAGGGCCAGGTTCTTGACCAGTTCGTTGCCCAGCGCCCCCGCGCCCACCACCAGGATCCTGGCGCCGGTCAGGCGCTCCTGCTCCCACCAGCTGATCAGGGTGAACCGCGAGAACCTGGAGTCATCGGTCCAGGGCACCACCTCACCCATGGCAATGCCCGCCCGCGGTGATCTCCGGCTGGAGGCGCAGGATATCCCCCTCGACCACGCCCGCGTCCTTCAGGGTCTGGCGGTCCAGAAGCTGGGTGCCCGAGGCCTTGTGATGGAACTTGTAGCTCAGGACCTGACCGTCGGGCCCCACCCTCGGAAGGTTCAGGCGCTCGGTGAGCACCACCAGCAGGCGGTTGACGGCGACATCGTCGGGCACTTCCGCCTCCTGCCGCTTGTTGCCCGTCGGATCCCACACTTCGATGACCAGCATGCCCATGGCTATCCCCTCCTCAACGCGCGAACTGCGCGAGTTTTCCGATCAACGTGAGCGCATTGAACACCAGGGCGATCCATCCCACCCACAGCGCGGCCGTGGCATTGCCCATCCCGTTGGAAGGGTAGGGATTCTCACGCGCATACTCCCGTGCCTTGCTGGCCTTGTGGATGGCTATGGGGGCCAGGATGATCCCGAAGCAGAAGATCGAGAAGATGGCGTATTTGAGGGCTTCCGAGGCCAAGGTGGTGGCTTCCGTGTCCCGGGGCCAGGCGTCCTCGGGGCGCGCAGGCGGCTTGCACTGGTGGCAGGTGGCGAAGGCGCCGGGGGCGTCGACGCAGAGTTCGCAGAAGGATTCCGCGCACAGGCTGCAGGTGCATACCGCTGACCGGTCGGGATGGTTCAGGCAGACCGCCCCCTGGGGGGCTTCGAAGACCTGGTTGAAAGGCAGCCATTCCTCCCCGGCCTCGTCCCGCACGAGGGTCGTCACCTGGATGCGGCCCTGGGCGAGCCAGGTCCGGGCCCTTTCTTCGGAAACGCCGGGGTACTGGGTGCCATCGGGTGTCTGGATGCAGAATCGGCGTTCCATTCACGAACTCCTGGAAATCACTTGATGCGCAGGATCGAACGCATGACGCGTCCGATCTCCATTTCGTTGCGGGCCTGGTCGGGGTAGCTTGCCGTCACGGCGATGAGGACGCCCTGGGGAGGATGGGCCGAGCCCCTGGGCGCACCGAAGGCGGTGAGCCAATAGGAGTAGACGGTGGTGTCCGTGCCGAGGTTGCGCATGGAAATGGACGCGTCGAAGGCCGGCCCCTTGTCGATCGTGCAGGGCGAGGCGGGCCGGACGGTTTCCGATCCCGGCAGGGCGTTGCCCTGGATGGATTTGAGGACGCTCGCCAGGCCTACCTTGGGCAGGAACTGATAGCCGCTCTTGAAGTCGTATTCGATGACCTCCACCGAAAGGCGGGGAGACGTGGCCCGGTAGCTGAGGATGCTCACCAGGGCCCCGTCCTTGGGGGGGGTGAGCCGCTGGGTGCGGAAGGAGCCGGGAGCCAGAACCTTCACGAACCTGCCGGGGCTGGCGGGCTGGAGGTCCAGGGGTTCGTTGAGCTTGCGTTCGGCCTGGTCGCGGGCCTCGGCAGCGGCGCGTTCCTGGGCCTGCACCTTGGACCGCGAGGAGAAGTTCCGGGAGGCGCCCAGGACGATCACCAGGAGGAGGATGGCGCCAATGGTCACCCCGGCGCTGAGTCCCCGCCTGAACCAGATCCTGAGCGGCAGGTAGAGGACCGCGGCGAGGATGGACATGCCCAGGACCTTCCCGACGAGGAAGGGGACGTTGGCGTCCGAGTACGACGAGAAGGCGAGAGTGAACAAGGCGAGGATGAGGCCGCAGACGGTCACCGAGATGATGTCGGTGAGGTCGATCTTCTGGCGCCCCAGCTCCTTCAGTCCCCCCGGCGATGGGGGCACGAAGGGCGGAATGACGGGAGGGGGCGCCTTGGGCAGGGGCGGCGCCGCCAGCGCCGCGGGGTCGAGGAACGTTCCAAGCTCCCGCCACCCGGGGATCCCAAGCTCGATCGCGGGCGATCCGCCCCCCAACTGGCCCCGGTCCACCATGACCAGGACCTGGTCTTCGGTCACCCGCTCCACGAGGGTCCCGTCGGCAAGTCTCACGTTGAAGGTTCGGGTCATTTTCGCTCCCAGGGGTTCCCAAGCCGGCGGCCATAAGGAGATTCAGGTCCGTCGGACCAACACCAGAACCCAGAACTGGAGGAGGGTTAGGGGGTGGAACGGAGTTTTTATGATTTCAGGCGCTATATTATCGCGTTTTCCAGGGGCTTGGAAGCGCCCTAGCGGATCCCCGTGAACGTGACCGTGACGTCCGACAGCCCCGCGAAGCCCGGCAGGGGCGCCACCTTGCGCTCCCCGGCCGTGCCGTCGAAGAAATAGGGCCGCACCACCGCCTTGGGATCGGCCAGGGCGAAGTGGAGCTTCACCGGCGCGCCCTCCAGCTCGCGGCAGGTGATGTAGCCCACCAGGGCATGCTCGGCCGAGTGGTAGCCGTTCTTCCACATGTGGATCTTGGGGACGCCCGAGGGGATGTCGCCCTTGCCGGCCACGCCTCCCCAGACCTCGTGGTGCTGGTGGTCGACCATGCTCTCCAGCCAGAAGGCCGCGGTGCCGTCCAGGGGCTTGGCCCAGGCGCGGTCCGTGAGGGCCAGGGTCTCCGCCAGCTGGTCCAGCTCGGCGTAGATCCACCACTCCTTGTAGGTCTCCACGGATCCGTCCCGGCGCAGGCGGGAGCCCCAGGTTCCGTCCTTGAGCAGGGCCATGCGCAGGACCGCCGCCGATTCCTTCTCGGCGAAGGCCACCAGGGCCGGATCTCCGGCCAGGCGCCCGATGCGTCCGATCATCCACAGGGCCTTGGCGGTGTGGCCGAAATCCGTGTGGCGCCGCCCCAGCTCCCGGGGTTCGTGGAGGGTGCCCCAGAAGAGGTGGCGGTCGGGTGCGTGGTACTTCTCCACCATCACCCGGGCCAGCTTCACGAGATCGGCCTTCCACTGGGTGCCCAGGGGCTCCGGGACCACCGGGGCCAGCAGGAGGAGGTAGGCGTTGACCTGGTCCAGCTGGGCCACCAGCTCCTGGCGGGAGGTCTCCTCGGCGGGGCCGGCCGCCGCCCAGCGGAGCATGCCCTGCTTGGGGTCCCAGTACGTCGAGAAGATGTGGGTCTTGAGGCGGTCGATGTCGGCGAGCACCGCGGGATCCCGGGTCAGGTAGTAGTACATGGCCATGCCCAGCTCGGCATAGGCCAGATCCTGGCTGGTGCGCTCCAGGACCGGGGGGGCTGCCACGCCCTTCTCCCAGTAGGAGACGGCGCTGCCGGTCGCCTTGTCCAGCGCCCGCTCCCGGATGAACCGCACGCCGTCACGGGCGAGCTTGAGCATCTCCGGGTCCCCGGTGAGGTGGTAGGCCACACCATAGAAATAGGTCTGCCGGGATTTCATGCGGGTGTATTCCCGGCCCAGGTTCTCCTGGATCCATCCCGGGGCGTCCTGGAGCTCGGGGCAGGGGCTGGCCGCCGAAAGGAGACCGCCGTCGTTGCACCGGAAGGTGGGGAAATCCCCCCGGGGGACGCCCCAGGCGGCGGGAACGTTCCAGAAGGGGAGGAGGTCCTGGTTGAAATGGTCCAGCCACCGCTGGCCGGGCACGGCGGCGGCCAGGCCCGCGGAGAGGAGGAGGGGCAGGAGTCGGAGGGCAGGGCGGGTCATGGGCATCCTGGGATGGGCGGTGCCCTCATTATGCTCCGTAAGCTTCGTCCATTAACCCTACAAGGAAAAGGCCCCCGTAGCGGGGGCCTTCATCTTTTGGCTCCGGCGGAGGGATTTGAACCCCCGACCCATCGGTTAACAGCCGATTGCTCTGCCACTGAGCTACGCCGGAAACGTAGAAAGTCAATTCTACATAATCCCGGCCAGGAATCAACTCCTCTGTAGCTCCATGAGGATCTGCCTCGCGCAGGCCTTCAGGGTCTCGATGACGCCCTGGCCCTTGGAGGCCACGGCCTCGATGATGGGTTCGCCCCGGAATCTAAGGAGATCTTCCATTTCCGCCATGGGGGCGGCGGTGGGCATGTCCCGCTTGTTGAGCTGGAGGACGTAGGGGATGGTGCGGATGTCGAACCCGTTGTCCTTGAGGTTGGTGGCCAGGTTCGCGATGGATTCGATGTTGGCTTCCATGCGGGGGCGCTGGCTGTCCGCGACGAAGATCACGCCGTCGCAGCCCCGGAGGATCAGTTTCCGGGAGGCGTCGTAGAAGACCTGGCCGGGCACCGTGTAGAGGTGGAAGCGGACCTTGAAGCCCTTGACCGTCCCCATGTCGAGGGGGAGGAAGTCGAAGAACAGGGTCCGGTCCGTCTCCGTGGCCAGGCTCACCAGCTTGCCCCGCTTCTCGGGGTTCGCCTGCTCATGGATCCACTGGATGTTCGTGGTCTTGCCGCAGAGACCGGGACCGTAGTAGACGATCTT
>DBME01000432.1:20452-32859 GCA_002298155.1 Holophagaceae bacterium UBA706
CCAAAGAGCTTGTCGATGTCCTCGTCCGTGATTTCGGAGAAGGGGCTTTCAAAACCGGAGGAACTGTCTGCCGTGGCCTGGGCCCGCTGCTCGACCCGCTCGAAGATCTCCTGGAGCTCCCGGCTGGCCTTCTTCACCCTCAGGCGAACCAGGGCCAGGCTGGAATTCAGGTCGAAGATGACCACCAGGATGCCCCGCTTGCCGACGATCGATATGTGTAAATTATCTTTTTCGCCCTCGTGGAACAGAAGGCTGAATTCCTTCTCCCCGATGAGCTTGGCCAGCCCGTCAGTGGCGGCCACGTTGCCGGCGGTGAGGGAGGCGAGGCTCGTGGCGTCGATGCTCCTCACATCCCCGCTGGCGGCGATCTGCTGGCCATTCTTGTCCACGAGGAAGACAACCTTGCTCGAGGAGTCAACCTGGAGGCGGCTGATGATCTCCTGGAGCTGTTTGTATTCTTCCTCGAACATGACCAGATCGAGCTTGGCCACAGTACCTCCGACGTATTCCGTTCAGGAGAGCATACCGCACTTGTGAACGAATCGCGGGAAGCCCTTCCGCGGGCTCCGGGGGCCGGCCACCCCCCCCGGTCCCCTGGGGGAGGAGCGGACATCCGTCCTTGGACTTTCCCGGGCGCCATGATACGCTTTCAAACTTCCGCACCCGCGGGAGCCTGAAGCCCCATGGAGAGTTGTCCGAGTGGTTTAAGGAGCACGACTGGAAATCGTGTATAGGTCCAAAGCCTATCGGGGGTTCGAATCCCCCACTCTCCGCCAAAAGCAGTTAAAAGCCCTTGAGATTCAAGGGCTTTTTTCTTGCGGGCATTTCCTACCCATACTTCTACCCATACCGCGCTTGCCGGTCGAATCGGGCGATAGAATGGGTCTTTGGGTGCCCTCCCGTGGTCCCATACCTCTCTTGAAGCCAAGGACGCCCGATGCTGCCCAGAGGCAAACTTGCCACCACGGTCGATACCTGGACGGTGCAGTCCGTTGTGGCCTCGGGATGGCTTACCCGCTTCTACCGGGCCATGGGGGACAGCCGGCAAGCCTCCTTGGCCCTCCAGGTGGGAGAGCCCGGTATGGAACGGTTCACCAGACTGAGACTGCAGCCGCGCCTCCAGGAGCAGGCAGAGGAATTCAAACGGGCCCACTCCGACGACACTGAGGCAGAGGCTGCGGCCTGGTCCAACCTGATTGAGGCTTACGGTGGCCTCGCAGCCTTCATCGCGGTGACCGACATGATCGATGGCCAGGTTACCCCCGGAATGCAAGGGGTTCGAACAGCCACAAAGGCTGCGTTCCGGAAGGCGATCCGTGGGCTTCGAACCGCCTTCCCAGAGGAAATCGCCGAAGCAGCGGTGGCCGTGGCCGTTCAGAAGGCATGCAGGAAATGCGTGGACACTTTTCTTAGTGATGTGGATGAGGCTGAACCTGGCAGAGACCTAGGCCCGTTGCGAGTGCAATTGAATGAATGCGTGGGCGCTGCGGTCTATGCCATGGCTGAGCCCAAGGGGTAGGGAATCCCATTGCAGAATTGCTCGACAAGACCCAAAACCGGGGCCTAAAATTCGGAATTCCACGGCCCTTAGTGGATGCCATGGCCTTCGATTGAAAAGGTTTGTGCCCCTTTGAGCTTGAGCCAGCCGTAGGTGAAGTCCCTGGCCGGGTTCTCAAACCCGGCGGCTGGGGTGAGCCCCCCCACCACTTGCAAGGCAAGCTGAGGCAATCGCGTTCATCGGACTTAACGGATCAGAGCTCGGAGCTACGCCATGGATGGCCAGTCCCAGCAAGGCAGCAGCAGCGAACACGAACTTCCCGTAAATTGGACGGAATCTCGATTCGAGCGGCTCTTCAACACCATGCTTAATGGTTTCGCACATTGCTGGATGAGATTTGAAGGCGAGACACCCAAGGATTTCCTGTACCTGAAGGTCAATAGGGCGTTCGAAACCCAGACTGGCCTGAAGGATGTCACAGGGAGATGGGTCTCGGATGTCATTCCTGGGATCCAGGAGCGGGATCCCGAACTCTTCACCCTTTATGGGGAAGTTGCACGAACCGGCATTCCCACCCGGTTTGAGACCTTTGTGGAGGCCTTGGGTGACTGGTTTGACATCGCCGTCTACAGTCCAGGGCCAAATGAATTTGTAGCTATCTTTGATGTAATAACCAGTCGTAAGCGCCTGGAACTCGACCTCCGCGAATCGGAGGCGAGACACCGGACTCTATTCGACACTGTCCAACAAGGCATCATCTATCTGGATATGGAGGGGAAGCTCATCGCAGCGAATCCCTGCGCCGAGCAGATCCTCGGCAGATCGCTGTCTCAAATGATGGACATGACCGACGAAAGCCCGGATTGGAACCCGATCCATGAGGATGGGTCCATCTTTCCTGCTTCTGAACATCCCACGACGATCACTCTTCGTGATGGCATCCCGGTGAATGACGTCGTCATGGGGGTTTCCAATCCCCGGACTGGGAGCACCACCTGGATTTGTATCAATGCCATGCCTGTATTCCTGGAAGGGCAGGCTCGGCCGAATCAGGTCTACGCTACCTTCAGGGACGTGACGGACCAAAGGCGCACCGTGGCGCTCCAACGGAAGCTGGAAGAGGAGATCCAGCATGCTCAAAAGCTCGAGAGTCTTGGAAGCCTCGCCAGCGGGATTGCCCACGACGTCAACAATATTCTCGCTGCCATCCAGGCCGTCACCGAGACGCTACGGGAATCCCACGCGGAGGTTCCAGGTCTAGACGGCCCCTTGGAGACCATCGAAAGGGCCGCTGACCGTGGCAGGGATACCGTCCAGCGATTGACGAACTTTGCGAGGAAGGGTCTCAACCACCCGGAGGTGCTCGATCTCAATAACCTGATCCAGGAAGAGATGAACCTTCTGCGACGAACGACCCTCAATAAAGTGAATGTCAGCCTTGATCTGGCCAACAACCTGCCTTCCTTCATGGGCGAACGAGGCAACTTGGCTTCCATGTTCATGAACATCTGCCTGAATTCGGTGGATGCGATGCCCCATGGTGGGACCTTGACCATCCGCTCGCGTGCGTTGCCGGATGACAATCTTGAACTGGTAATTGCCGATACGGGCGTAGGGATGCCCCCGGAAATCGCTTCCCGTGCAACCGAGCCATTCTTCACGACAAAGGGCATCGGCCATGGCACCGGAATGGGCCTTGCGATGGCCACCGCAACGGTTCGAGCCCACGGGGGATCTCTTTCCCTTGTAAGTGAGGTTGGAAGCGGCACCACCGTTACGATCCGGCTCCCAGGAGGATTCGCGCCGACCCCGAGCAAGGCCTCGGCCAAACCTGCCACCAACGATATCTATCAGCCGAAACGAATCCTTTTTGTGGATGACGATGAACTGATCCGTGCATCCCTCCCCGCTCTTCTCGAACGATTCGGACATCACGTAATCCAGGCATCCGGTGGAAAAGAGGCCATGCGAATTCTTGAATCAGGAATAACCGTCGACATCCTGATCCTCTACTTGAATATGCCGGAGATGAACGGCGCTGAGGTATTTCAGGCCGTTCGCAGGACCTGGCGGGAACTGCCGATCGTCCTTGCAACGGGCCACCTGGATGATGAAACTGCCGAACTCATTAAACCCGATCACGCGGCAACAGCAATTTGCAAGCCATTCAAAGCCGCAGCTCTGGCCAAGTTGATTGATCAGATGTTTCTCTCCAACCCAACAGTTTGATTTTCCAAAAAAGCCTGGGCTTTCCTGAAGTCCTGGGCTGGTATAGTCTCACCAATTCCCAAAGGGTAGCTGGCATGGCCGAAAACAAGGTTCCGCCCCCAGAAAATGCCTCCCTTGATTTCCGCTCAATCCGGTTCGGTACCTTCCGGTCGTTTTCGATCAGGCTTGGACTCCTTGTCGCGTCTTTTCCGCTTCTTACATTGGTGCCAGACTCATTTGATGCGCCTGACATGGCATTTTGGCTCTTTCTCCGGAGAGGGATAGGGACGTTTCTATTGCTCGCCTTCCCCTTGGCCTTGATTCTGCGGGCGCCAAAGAGGGTCCTCCCCTGGATTCTTTATGGTTCCGTGATTCTGTTATTTCTTTTCATGGCCCAGGAGCAGGCCCTTCACAACCAGATAATGCAGATGGTTATCACTGGGACCTTGTTGTTCTTCCTTACTCCACTCATTGGGATTGTGTTTTCGTGGAAGGAGAATCTCTTTTGCGAACTCGCCCTCCTGGTTATCTACATATCCATGCTCCACCGGTTCCTTGGGGCTTCACCCATGTTTGTCCGTTTGGGAATCATTGGTCTGTTGATGGTGATCACCTCCGCCTTCGTCACCTGGCAGTTCGAGCTCCTTCTCAGGGCGCAGCATTCCAATTACCGTCGGATCGAAAAGATGGCCATGCGTGATGTCCTGACAGGTCAATACAACCGTCGGTATTTCTTTGCCATCGGTGGAAGGATTCTTAAGCAGAGCCTGCGTTCGAAACGATCGACCTCCCTGGCCATGGTGGATTTGGACCATTTCAAGGCGGTCAACGACCGGTACGGGCACGATGCCGGGGATGTCGTTCTGCGCGAGACCGCGCATTGCATGGAGCGGGAGGTTCGAGAGACGGACATCGTGGCGCGGTTGGGCGGGGAGGAGTTTGTCATTCTCCTTCCGGAGGCGAACCAGGAGGAAGGAAGGCAGATCGCCGAGAGGATACGATTGGCCATCGCAGCGCTTTCCATTCCGATCGATGGGCCGGCCAAGGCAATCCAGGTTACGGCGAGCTTAGGGCTTGCCCAGGCGATGCCCGGCACGGAGTCGCTGAAGGGCCTCCTCAGGCGTGCGGATCATGCGCTTTATCGTGCGAAGGAGGCAGGAAGAAACCAGGTGGCCTTATCGACGGAAGTGGGCGACTGAATCGATGTGCCGGCGAGTTGCTCGCATAGGATTGCGGACACTTCGTTAATCTTCCACCTCTGATCTATACGAGGTCCATCAGGTGGAAATTCTGTCTATCGCGCCATTGTGCCGTTTCAAGCTCTTCCACCAGGTCTTCCTGGAGCCTCTCTTCTTTGGCTTCAATCCATGGGCTGGCGGAGTGGGCCTGCGGCCTTTCCTGGGTGATACCGAACAGCTTCCACATTGCGGTCGCATAAGCATCAGGAAGGTAACGTCCCCACATTTTCACGGGGATGCAATCCACCTCCAATGTGGGGGATAGGGCGACCATGGCCATGTAGCGCGTGATGAAAGCGGCATTGTTGGCGATCCGACCGGAATAGGCTGACTTTGCACGTTGCTCCAGGATCCTGGCCTCGTGGATCGACCTTCCGAATTCACTCTCCACATAGTCTTCACGAGTGGTCAGGATGACTTCCACTCTGAAGGTGCGTTCACCACCTTCGACCCATGCGGGAAATCCAGCTGCCAGTTCCTCTGTCGAGAGACCGAACCCGGCCTGCCTTGACCAGTCCCAAGGCCGGGAGAGGCTCAGTAATCTTTCCGTTGGTGGGAGTTGGAGGTCGACGATGATATTGATGTCGTTATAGGAGCCACGGTGCTCCTCCCGTTGGTAGTTCACAACGGGGCCATAGGTCTGGATGGCTTGCTCCATGAGGCCGATCTCTTCCTGGGTGCCTACGAACTTTAGCCCGATCCCATCATCGATCTGGAGATCTAACGGACTGAATGTCAGGAGACCTGTTTTGAAGGATTTTGCCACGATGTTTTCGGCGGTGTGGAAATCCTCGTCCATTTCGGCCGGAGAGGACAGCAGAGCCTCCAAGGTCGTATTTGCGCGAAGGGCACGTTCCTTGGCAAGTTGGCGCGCCGTGTCCTTGATGACCCCCGCGAGCGAGTCAGCGATGCGCCTGGATGTCTTATCGGCAACGCGGCGGATTCGTTTGAATCTCATCATCCCCAATACTTCTCCGTTCCCTCTGAATCCGACCGTCGCGTTCGAGGGTGTACCAGGGAAGAACTCCTCTGGGCATTCAAGATAGGCGGCGAAGAGTTCGGCCTCCCTCCGGGACGGATTCCGACAGGCCTTGACGATCAGATCTCGGAGGTCGTCCTTCGAGTGCAGCCGAACGACCCGCATAGGTCCTGTGTGAACGGAATCCTTGATTCGATTGACGAGCCCAAGTACCCCTGGCCCCGTCACAAGATTCTCGTAGGCCAGGACGCGCGTCAGAAATGCCCCGTCACCAGGCATGGGCCGATCTGCCCACCAACGGGTCGCCAGCTCAAACAGCTCACTCCGATGGGTAATGCTATTCACGAACATTTGANNATTTGATTCTCCTCGTTGATTAATTTGTTTCGAAAACCCTTCGACCATTGATTCGCCTTTCCAAATGCTCTTGTTCATCTCCAAAGGTCGAATGGGTGGGTCCCGAGAAGGACATTCAAGCCCCAGCGGCCATGGGCAGGCTGGCCAGCCGTGGACCATGTGCCAGATGCGAATTCCGCGTACCACCTGCCCAGCTCAGCGCGAAGGCTCACGCCTGCCCCACGCACCAAGGCGCCATCCTTCATTCGGTGATAAGTGTCGGACCCGATATAACCGGCGTCAAGCCTTGGAACGACCTGCATGGCGACGCCGAAAGCCGAGAACACGCGAATGGGGAGTCCAAGCCTCATGACCGCGAAATTGGGCGTGAAGAATTCCGAACAGGTTGAACCGGAGAGGAAGGCGGGACCGCCCATCCGGTACCACTGAGAAAAGGGCAGGGACCTGCCGAGCCCAGCCTCAAGGTCACCCTCAAGGCTTCCCCAGCCACCGAGGGGCTCCAGGTGACGAACCCTGGTATAGGCGAACTGGAAGGTCCTGTTGGAGCTCTCCCCCGACGAGGCTGCCACCCGGCCTTCCCCTAGCCGGATCCGGAAGAGTGTTCCCTCTGTGGGGAACAGGTAGCGGTCGAAACTGTCCAACTCAAACCGGGCCTGGACCTGATCTGTCCTCGGAACCTCTATTCCCGCGGCCGATGGCTCGAGACTTCCCCAGGTTTGGCTGGCCTCCAGGGTAACCGCCCCCCGGTCTTCCATCCCAACCCTCGCCGTGATCCCGGCCCCTGTGGTACGCAACCTCAGGTTTCTGCCCGGAAGGGCACTACCCAAGGCTCCCGCGTTCCTGGGCATCAACTGGGGCGCTTCAATGAACCGATGGACAAGATACTGAGCTCTGGCTTCTCCGGCCACGCTGGAGACCTCCCCCACGGGGAAGGTCAGACCCAACGAGACATCCTGCCAGAGACGGTTGTTGCTGCCCTGGAGCCTGAGTCCCAGGTCGGAGTCGAACAGATGATGCACGCCGGCTTCCACCGCTCCGTGAATGCGAAACGTGGTTTCATAGGCAAGGAGCCCATCCACGACCACCCGGCGATCCGGTAACGGCGTGGCCAGAAGGCCAAATCCACGCGCGCTCGGGTCAACTTCCACTTGAAGTTCCTCCAATCCCAAGCGTTTTTCCGCGAGAAGCACTTGCCGGGTGAAACTCCTGGCCTCAAGTGGCATCCCTTCAAAAGGAAGGAAAACCTTCTGGAGTTGACGACGTTCACCCACGGATAACGTGCTCTCGGCAATGCGCAGGGACGTAGGGATCCGTTCATGGAGTTGAAGAACCAGGGTTCCATTCATTGCGTCAAATCCAGTCCCCTGGGCGTCCAGCAAGGGCCTTCCAAGGAGCGTTGCCCGAAGGAAGACCCCGTCCATGGCCTGGCCCAGGTGCACCGGGTTGAACGGCTTGCCTGATACCAATCCGTGTTTCGTCAGCTCCTCCCTGACAAGGGCTTCCCATTCGGAAGGGGCCAGGACCTGCACCTCGCGGATGGCAGCCTGGGGTTCCGCGTGAATCAGAACCTGGTCCGGCATGAAGCGGACCGTGGTCTTTGCCGAAAGGCCTGAGGCCTGGACTCTTCGGAGGAGTCTATAGAAGGGACGGCGAGTCGATGGGGTCTCAGGCAGACACCCGTTGGCAATGACCTCAAGGCGATGCCGCAACGCCTCCGGTGCATCCCACCGGAGAATTCCGCACGGCACGGGCAAATCCGCCTCAGGGCCATAGAGCCTGGTTTCGAGGGCATCCAGGTTTTCATCAAAGGCTTTGCGACCGGCCTCGATCGCGGTTTTCACCGACCGGTGGAATTCCAGATAGGGGATCGCTTCCGTCCGGGGCCGGATAAGAAGGTCGCTGGCCGAGCGGCTGAATTCCGTGCGCCCCTCAACACTCGCATCGAGGCTCCTCAAGGCAACCTCAAAAATGGAGTTCTGGCGGACCCGGTCAAGCTCCTTTCCAACCTCCACGGCTACCACGGCAGCCTTGGGTAATAGGTTCCTCGCCGTTTCCACGGGCAGATTCTGAACCAGAAGCCCGTCCACATGCTGCTGCCCATTGATGATGACTGGACGGAAGACACCAGGCAGGCACATGGAAGCCCGAACCACCATGGACAGATCGCCCGTGGCGGGTGCATAGAGGTGGCCGGTTTCCAGGTTCGTGGAGACCGCCCGGAAGGGCACCCGCAGGCTGTCGAAATCCCCCTTCGATTGGAGAACCCCGCGGCTCAAGAGCACCTGGAGAACGCGCTTGAGATTGAGGTCCGAGGAGCTGCCATGGCCGAAACTGATTCCTTCACCACGTTTGAATTCCAAGTTGATGAGCGAGGCCCGCCCATGTTCCTGTTCCCACAGTGTTTCGCCTGGCGCACGAATCTGGCGGTCCAGAAGCATTTCTCCCATGTCGAGGTCTTCGAGCATCGTCTCGATGGCGAACCCCGAATACCCAGCGGCATACATCGAGCCCATGAGGGCCCCCATGCTGGTCCCCGAAATGCCATCGATAGGTAGGCCTTCCTCCTGGAGACGTTGGAGGACACCCAGGTGGGCGATTCCCTTGGCAGCCCCGCCGCCCAGGGCAAGGACCAGGGGCCGTTGCCCAGGAATTCGAGCCTGCGGGAAGAATTCCAGCCGGAAGTCCGGGGAGGCTACCTCCATCGTGATGGATGGGGAAGATGGGCATTCCCCGACCAGGGTGGGGCCGGCTCCGGCGAGGATTAATGTCAGGATCGAAGTGCGGGTGGTGGTACCGCTCCAAATCATGGGACCCCTACCTTTCGCCGTCGGCAGGATGGGTATTGGTCCCCGCCAGGGTTCTGGTGACATTCCCCTTCGCCAGGCCCTTCTCCAGGGCCATGATCCTGGGATCCCGCTCCAGGGAGGCAAGGATTTCGTCAAGGTCGGGGCGTTCCGCATCCGCGGAGATGGTCGTTTGTCCGATCCAGACCCTCCGTAATTGAGATTTTTCAAGTCCCTCAACAACCAGAATCCGGACCTTCGGATCCCGGTCCAATGCCAGGACCTGGATATTCACCAGGAGCTCCACATCCCCCGAGGTTGTGCGCCGGAACCCCAGATTCTGCATCGTCTCGCAAACGTAAGCCACGAGTTCAGGCGCATGGACCGGGTGGGTGTCCCAAATGAACAAGCGTGGCTTGTCGGCCTCGTAGAGGTCGAAGCGGCCGAGCAGCGGGGGCTGTTTACGCACGGTATCGGCCGCTTTCTTCTTCCATGCGGCACACCCGGTCAGGGTGATCGCGAGAACAAGGATCCAAAGTCGCACGTTGAAGCCTCCCAACCTTCGGTTCAATGCATGTTTGCCATGGGACCCGAACCAGCGCACTCCGCACGGGGGAGATCGATGCGGACAATGGTGCCAACACCCACCTCGCTGGAGATCGTCAAGGCGCCTCGATGGTGTTCCACCGTTTCACGGACAAGGGCGAGCCCCAGGCCCGTACCCTTCCCGACTGGTTTTGTGGTGAAGAATGGGTCCATTGCTCGGGCCAGGGTCGCCGGCGACATTCCTTCACCCGTGTCCTGGATCGTGATGGAGACCCTTTCCGAACCTTCATTGCGGGTCCGGAGGATGATGACGCCCCCCATGGGCATGGCATCCAGGGAATTGCCCAGGACATTGAGGAGGGCCGTCGTCAATGCGGTGAGGTGGCCCGAAACGAGCATGCTTCCCGGTGAGAGATCCTGGATGAATCCCACCTTCCCGTTACTGGCATGGGGGATGAACCTGAGAACCTTGCCGATCATTTGGTTCACATCAATAACTTCCGGAATCACATCCTCGTTTCTGAAATAGCCGGTAAGGGTTTTCACGAGGTTGCGGCCATCCATGCAAGCCAGGTTGATGGTGTCGAATTCAGGCATGGCTGCAGGTGTGCATTTGTCCGAAGCCAAGCTCGCGGCCCCCATGACCACCGTCAGCAGGTTGTTCAAGTCATGGGCAACCCCTAGTGAAAGCCAGCCAAGGGCACGTAATGTTTCGTCTTCGGAGGAACGTGGGGGCAGCAATGGCTTCTGGTGGGAGGTTGCGGTGGGAGCAGTCATCTAGGCCTCAATTCAAAACGAACCTCGCTGGGAGGTTCCGGGACGGTATTGCGGTGGCGGGAATTCCGGTTGGAGGCGATGCCGTGCCAGAACCGGTCAAAAGCGGCAGTGGCCGATTCCCCTTGAAGACATGAAACAGGACCATCGCCCTGGGAGCAGAGCTGAAGGAACTGGTCCGCTGCCTGATCCTTGTCCAGGCCTGACACCAATTCCCCCTTTTGGATGCCCATGTTCACAAGCTGGGCGATGGCTTCGCGCACCCTTCGCCGGTATTCATGGGACCACGGCACGTGGGCATGGGAGGGGGCGGAGGCCCTTGCGTTTCTGGCGCTGAAGGGTGAAACCGATGCCCAATTTCGCAGCTGGAGGAATGCCTCCCAAAGCCTCATGTAGGTCGCGGTGCTCATCTCGGACGCCGCCTTGCCAGGGATCTCGGCTCGCCAGGGCCCGATAGGGCTCTCAGGCCAGATTGCCGTGGGCTGCATGTCATGGCTTTCCGTTCCCATTGCCTTTCCGAGTAACGACATTCCGGCCTCTCCTTTCCGAGATTTCGAGCCGCTTGTTCCCAGCAAGAGGGATGCCACAGAAGTCTCAGCCAGCAACACAAGCCAGGGGCGTGAGTTCACGATGGAAGGCAAACCAGCCTGCGGCGAAATGACGCCATCCTCGGCGCAGTTTCGTCACGGGGCAGGATGGATTTCGTCGGCCGTATCCGGCCTTCCATGCCCTTCGCCAGCAAATCCTTGTTTTTCAGGGAGGTAATGATTCGGCACGGGATCTGCCTTACCCGGGGGACCGCGATTAGGAGGTGGTTCATGGTACAGGGCCGGATGGGTTGGCTCACTTGTCTAAGGATGGATCGGCAGGCGTCAGGCATGGCGCAGGCCTGGAGAACGCGGCTAGGGTCCCTTCCTGGGATCGCCTTGTACGTTGCTGGGAATGGTCTACTATTCGGGCAGGTCCCGGATCAGGATGCCCTCGCCGCCGAACTCCAGAGTGTAGTCAACACGCCCGTTGAGGGCGCTTCCAAGCGCCTCCAGCGCGCCATCGAATCCCCCCAGGCCGTTGAGGTGATCACGGGCGATCAGATTCGGGCCAGCGGTGCATTCCGATTGGCGGATATTCTCCGGATGGCGACATCGGTGCAGGTCTGGGATCTGGACGGGGGCCGGGCCAATGTCACCCTGCGCGGAGTGTCACCCTCGGGCCTTGGCGTGACCGTCCAGATCCTTCTGGACGGGATCCCGCTCTACAACGTCATGGCTGAGCCGGTCGACCTCAACGGATTGCCGATCCCCATCGAAGGAATCGAGAAGATCGAGATTGTCCGTGGCCCTTCCTCATCTCTGTATGGCGCGAATGCCCAGATGGGGGTCATCGCCATTACCACCCGGAGAGCGGGGAACTCAGCTGAGGGAAGTATCAGGGAGGGCGTTGCCAACCAAGGCATCCACCATCATCAAGGTTATTTCGCATTCCGCGAAGGCGCTTTTGCGATGACAGTCGCGGCGGCCGGCGATTCCAGCCGTGACCTTGACCGTCCCATGGAAGTTGTCAATGGAGGTGGTGCTCGCCTTCCGTTCAAGGACGCGGCACACGGGGACCAGGTCTTTCTCCGCCCGGAATTTGCCGTCGACGGCCTTGGGCGCTTCTGGGCTGCCTATGGGTATGGAGACGCAGGTCATGGCGACCAGACTGTCCACACCCTTGATGACCTGTCCCCTTTGGGCACCCTGGTTGACAGCGCGGTCAGCCGTGAGATTGTCCAGGTTGGCTGGAAACACACGTGGACACCGGTATTCGCCACGGATGTCCGGTTTGACCAGAAGACCTTCCGCAGGAGCCTGGCCGCCCTGGGCGTCGTTCCTGGCGCCAATCAATCCGGGGAGGTCATCGCCGCCCTCGTGGCTGCGGACCCTGCCTTAGGGAAGCAGCACGAACTGTTCCGGGATCAGATCCAGCGAGGATCCTTCCAGGCCAACTGGGATCCATCGCCAACCGTCCACGTGGTTGGGGGCTTC
>DBME01000388.1 GCA_002298155.1 Holophagaceae bacterium UBA706
GCCTCTCGGTGCCTGCCGGCACGGGTACGATGGCCGACGGCCGGGGTAGCGCCCCCAGGGCCGACCGGATCCGGGCGGCCAGGGCCAGGGCCCGCTCCCGCCGCCAGGTCTACTCCCGGGCGATGCGCACCGCCTCCAGGGCGGCCGCGGCCACCGGGGCGGGGAGGGCGGTGGAGAAGATGAACCCCCGGCAGGCGTTGATCAGGTGGTCCCGCATCAGGGCGGGCCCGGCCACGAAGGCGCCGAATCCCCCCAGGGCCTTGCCCAGGGTGCCCATGGACAGATGGGGGAGGACCCCCTGCGCCTCGCCCAGGCCGGCGCCGGAGGCGCCCAGGAGTCCGGTGGCATGGGCCTCGTCCACCAGGAGAAGCGCGCCGTGCCGGTCGCAGGCCGCCATCAGGGCCGGCAGGTCCGCGGCGTCGCCGTCCATGCTGAACACCGTGTCCGAAACCACCAGGGCCAGCCCCCGGGCCGTCCCGGCGCGCCAGGACGCCAGACGCCGGTCCAGGTCCGCGGCATCCCCGTGGCCGTAGATCTCCACCTGGGCCCCCCCGGCCCGGGCCAGACGGCAGCCGTCGACGATGGAGGCGTGGTTCAGGCGGTCGGAGAAGACCGCGTCCCCCGCCCCGGCCAGGGCCGGGATGACGGTGGCGTTGCACTGGAAGCCGGTGTTGAAGAGCAGGGCCGAGGCCTGCCCCTTCCACGCGGCCAGGGCCTCCTCCAGGGCGTCGTGCACGGGGGTGGTTCCCCGGAGAAGCCGGGCTCCCCCCGCACCCGAACCCAGGTCCCGGGCGGCGCGCGCGGCCGCCTCCGCCAATCGGGGATCACGGCGGAGGCCCAGGTAGTCGTTGGAGCAGAAATCCACGCCCCGGGCCGGGGCGATGGACCGGGTCAGCCCCTGGGCTTGCCGCTCGGCGCTGAGGCGCTCCAGTCGCTGGATCCAGAGTTGGGGAAGGGGCAGGCGATCCAACGGGAACCTTTCAGGGCTCAACCTCATACATTGAACTTGTGAACCAGTCTGCCCTCCCGGACTTCCAGGAGGCAATGGCATGGGCAGGTGATAGGATGAAAGGTCCCCCTTCCGTGGGGTTTTTCGAGGTCTGTGGCATGGAATACAACTATGAGGGCAGGACGATCTTCGGGGTTTCCCGGGCCGAGGAACGGACGGCTTTCGTCCGGAGCGTCTACCTCTGGCTCGTGGGTGGTTTCGCCGTGGCGTTCGTGGGCACCCTGGCCACGGTGCCCGTGCTGACGGTGCTGATGTCGGCCTTCGGGCGTTTCGCCTGGCTTCCCCTGATCATCGCCTTTTATGGCTCTTTCATGTGGGCCCGGGCCGTGAGCCGCCGCAAGCCCATGAACCGCTTCGCCTACGCGCTCTTCACCTTCGTGTCGGGCATCCTCGCCGGCATCGGCATCCTTTCCGCCACCCAGGCCTCGGGTCCCGGCATCGTCCTGGCGGCCTTCGCCATGACCGCCGCCGATTTCCTCGTGCTGAGCCTGGTGGCCTTCGTCACCAAGAAGGATTTCAGCTTCCTGGGCAACTTCGTGATCGTGGGCCTCACGGTCGCCGTGGTGGCCATGATCATCGGCTTCTTCTACCACGCCGAGATCTTCCACCTGATGATCTCCGCCATCGTCGTCATCGCCTGTTCCGCCAAGCTGCTCTGGGACACGTCCCGCATGCTCCGGGAGAACGATTTCAGCGATGCCGCCGGTTTCGCCCTCTCCCTGTTCATCAGCCTCCTCAACATCTTCCTCCACCTCCTCCGCCTGCTTTCGGGCGGTCGCCGGAACTGATTTACGAAAAGGACGTACATGCTCCGCAGCCTGCTCCTCGCTTCCGTCACCCTCGTCCTGGCGGCCCAGACGCCCGTCCCCGTCGAAGCTCCGAAGACCCCCCAGGCTCCCGCCCCCGCCCCCGCCGAAGCCCCGAAGGCGCCCCAGGCTCCCGCCGCCAAGCCCGTGCAGGCGGCGCCCCGGCCCGCCCAGGTCACCCCGGCCCCCCGGCCCATGCCCGTTCCGCCCATGAAGATGGCCCCGCCGCCGGTGGACCCCAAGGAGGCGAACAAGGTCCTGGGCTGGCTCGGCAAGACCCCCATCAAGCAGTGGGAGTTCGACCTCTTCCTGAACATCTCGCTCCCCGAGCAGCAGCGCCGCCAGGTGATGATGATGCCCGGCGCCAAGGACCAGTACCTCAAGCGCTTCCTTGAATACAAGGTGCTGGCGGCCAAGGCCGCCAAGGAGGGCCTGGGCAGCAAGCCCGAATACCGCAAGAAGATGGAGCTCATGCGCATGCAGGTCCTCATCCAGAGCCTCTTCGACCGCGATGGCGAACTGCTCAAGGAGCGGACCACGGTCAAGGACGAGGACGTCAAGGCCTACTTCGACAAGCACCCCGAGAAGTTCACCACCCCCGAATCCTTCTCCGCCCGGCACATCCTCATCAGCACCAAGGCCCAGGGCCAGGAGAAGGCCCGCACGGATGAAGAGGCCCAGGCCCGCGTCAAGCTGGCCCAGGAGGCCCTGGCCGCCGGCAAGCCTTTCGAGGAGGTGGCGCGCGAGTTCTCCGACGATCCGGGCAGCAAGGAGAAGGGCGGCCTGTACGAGAACATCACCTTCGGCCGTTTCGTCCCCGAATTCGAGAAGGCCGTCCGCGAACAGGAAGCGGGCAAGGTCGGCGGTCCGGTCAAGACCATGCACGGCTACCACCTGATCAAGGTGGAGAAGATCCCCCCCGCCACGCCCCAGACCTTCGAGGCCGCCAAGGAAGCCGCTCGCCAGCAGGCCATGGCCGAGCGCCAGGAAACCGTCATGACCGCCTACATGGACGAGGCGCGGAAGCAGACCAGCTACCGTGAAGAACCGGCCGCCAAGCCCGCCGCGCCTG
>DBME01000321.1 GCA_002298155.1 Holophagaceae bacterium UBA706
CCGTTCAAAGCGGGATCAGAGCCCCTTGAAGCAGAGGGCCACGTCCGCGTCATCCACCTTGCCGTCGCCATTGAGGTCGTAGCAGGGGTTGTAGTTCGCATTGCCCTTGACGCTGCCCCAGGCCAGCGAAAGCCCGGACATGTCCTTGAGGCCGAAGGCCTTCACGTTGACCGTGACCATGTTCTGGTGGCCCTGGTCGTCGGCGAGGGTGTAGGCCGTGGTGGAGCCGGGAACGACCCACTGGCTGGTGCCGGTGACGGCGCCGAAACCGGTGAGGGTGAGGGCGGGCGTGCCGCTGACGGCCCAGGTCAGGGTCGTGCCGCCGCNNCCGCCGCCGGCGAAGACGTCGGCGGGGGAGGCCTGGAAGGCCGCGATCGGCGAGGCCACCAGCGTGGCGGAGACGGGACCGTGGAAAGTGGCGGTGCCCGCGGTGTCGATGTCCTCGAGCTGGTAGAACCAGGTCTGGCCGGCGGCCACGTCGGTGTCGACGAAGGTGTAGGAGGCGCCGGCCATGCCGGTGCCCTTGGCGGCGATGAGCGCGCCGTTGACCTTGGTGTAGGGGCCGTTCACGCCCTCGGACCGCAGGGCGTTGAAGCCGGCCGTGTCGATCTCCGAACCGGTCGTCCAGGCCAGGGTCACGCCGCCGGCCTTGGGCTGGGCGGTGAAGGAAGCCATGGTGACGACGGTGACGGTGGCGGGACTGACGCCGATGCCCCAGAAGGTGTTCCCGATGGGGGTGCTGAAGGTGGAGGGCGTGCCGCCGGCGATGGAGACCTGGCCGAGCGCGGTGGGCGTGGTGTAGTAGATCTGGTCGCCCAGGGCGAGGTAGTTGATCGAGTCGGCGACGTTCACCCAGGCGGGGGTCTTGTTGGTGGCGGCACCGGCGCCGTTCAGATCGGCACGGCCAATGTAGCCCTGCTGCTGGTCGGCCCAGTAGATGTGGGTGGCGTCCACGGCGACGTCCCACACCCGCGGAGTGGCGGTGAGGGCACTGACATCGATCCAGTTGTGGACCGCGGTGGTGGGATCGGTCTTGAGGGCACGGCCGATGAAGGAGGGGCCGGATTCCGCCCAGTAGACGTAGGTGTCGTCCACGGCCACGCCGGTGGCGAAGAGCGCGCCGGTGATCCAGTTGTTCACGACGTTGCCGCCGTCGATGTCGGCCCGGCCGATGGTCTCCAGGTCATAGTCGGCCCAGTACACATGGCCGTTGTCGACCTTCACGCCGCGGGGGTGGGCTGTACGTCCGCAATCGATCCACATCGAGTCGTTGATGGAGGAGCCGTCCAGGGTGGACCGACCGATGTAGCCGTTGGCCTTGTCGGCCCAGTAGATGAAGTTGGCATCCACCGCGACGCCCCAGGGGTCGTCGTTGGTGTCATGGATCCAGGTGGACTGGACATTGAGGCCCGTGGTGATGTCGGACCGGGAGATCTGGCCCGTGCTGGTCGGGACGTGGTTGTTGGTGGCCCAGTACACGTAGCGCGTGTTGGGTCCGCCGGCCTTGGTGCCGGTGAGGCTGAAGGTCACGGTGATGCCGTTGCCGGCGTCCGCCGTGGCCGTGAGGGGCCCGGTGGTCTTGGCGAGGGCCACCACGGAGGCCTTGCCGTCCGCGCCGGTGACCACGGTGCCCGCCGTGGCCGAGAAGGCCAGGCCGGGACCGGAGAAGGTCACGACCGCGCCGTTGACCGCCGCGCCATCGCCGTCCTTGACGAGGATCACCAGCGGGTTCGTGAAGGCGGTGTGGATCTGGGCGGACTGGCCGTCGCCGCTGTCGACGCTGATGGTGGCCGGCTGTGCCCAGGCGCCCACGGCGCCGAAAAGGAGGGTGAACACGCCCGCCAAGAGGCCCTTCCGGTGACGGAAGAGCATGGAGCTTGCTGACTGCCAAACACGCGAAATCGGATTCATGGGCATTCTCCTGATCGGGTGCGGATCTATTCAGCGGTCAAAGTGCCGACGGCCACGGTGATGACCTGGACCTTGCCGTTTGCGTCCAGGATCTGGGCGGAGGCGCTGGAAAGGTTCACCTTCCCGGTCTTGGCGCCGGCCTTGAGGTCCAGGGCCACGGAGAGGATCGCCTGCGAGCCGAGGGTGGCGGCATCGGTGCTGCCCTTCTGGAAGATGGCCGCCTGGAGGGTCTGGCCGTCCACCTGGCTCTTGAGGAGCTTGGTGCCCGAGCCCAGGGACAGGGCGCCGCCTTCGCGGAGGAATGGATCCGACCCGCCGGGGGAGCTCCACACGGCCTTGGACGCATCGGCATCCAGGGACAGGACCACGCCCTTGACCTGGGTGCCCTGGGGGCCCTGCAGGTTGAGGACGAGGTGGTTGGACGTGCTGGATCCGTCACGTACCAGGTAGAAGCCCGAAGGGGCCGGTGCCGAGTAGGTGAGCATCTTGGCGCCCGAACCGGCCGTTAGGTCGTTCGTCTTGGACGCGCTGCCGCCGCAGGCCACCAGGGTGGCCAACAAGCCACCGACGGCGGCTACGGAGAGAGAGTGGAAGGGTGTGTGCTGTTTTCGCATCCATTACCTCTTCTGGCTCTTGACTGCTACGAGCGCTTGAGTGAAGGCCGCGGGAAGTGCACGGCAGCTAGCGAGTGAGAACTTGAATTCTACTATCTTTTCATTCGGCGCGCACTTCAATCACCTTGAAAAAAAGTTGAAGGCCGGCGCTGCACGTCTTAGGGATTCTTGCGGTTGGGCCAGAAAGGCTTCCCGTCCGATTAGTAAAAAACGATCGCAAGCAGATCAGGTTTCCTGTTTTCAAGCAAAAATATATTAATTATTGTTATACCGTAGATAATTTATTACCCATGCTGCGCCGGAACGACCCGGTGAACCTATAAATCGCTAAAAGAAAGCCGGCCAGAGCGGACCCTGGCCGGCGGAATCCCCTGGTACCGGGGAGTTTTATACGATTTCGAGGTCTTCCATCACGGGGACCCCCTCGAACAGGGATCAGATCCTCAGGTGCGCCAGGTGCTCCGCGCTGCTGATGGGGTCGTTGGGTTCGTCGTGGATGATCTGTCCGTCCAGCAACTTGATGATCCGGTGGGCGTGCCGGGCGATATCCTCCTCGTGCGTCACCAGGATGATGGTGTTGCCTTCCTGGTAAAGCTCCTCGAACAGGGCCATGATCTCGACGCTGGTGCGGGTGTCCAGGGCGCCGGTGGG
>DBME01000328.1 GCA_002298155.1 Holophagaceae bacterium UBA706
GGTTCTCCCCGCCGGCCCCTTCCTTCATTCGATACTGCCTAGTGGACCGTGCGCCAGACGCGGGCCTTGGGATACTGTGTGCTGGGCCTTCCGGTGATCGTCTGTGGCTGCAGGGCGGTCTTGCTGGAACCGGGCTGCGGGTTCGGAACGCTCTTGGTGCCGATCTGGATGGCGCCGCGGGTGCCCAGGGCGATGAAGTCGGAAGCGACACCGATGGGGATGTATTTGTTGCCGCTCGTGCAGGCCTGGTTGGTCCGGTTGTCCACGACGATGGGGTTGATCACGTCGCAGATCAGGTTCGTGTAGGTGAAGCCGCTGCCGCCGGTGCAGGGGTCGGCTTCGGTGGGCAGGAAGTAGGAGTAGAAGAGGCTCCCGGATACCACCAGGGGCGAGTTGATGCCCTTGGGGATCAGTTTGGTATTGGTGTCGATGTCCGGGAAATTCAGGAAGTAGCCGAACTTGGTATTGGATGCCGTGCTCGGCGCCAGATAGTAGCTGGCATTGCCCGGCGTGATGACGCCATCGCCGGCCTGGTAGGAGACGTGGCTGGGGTACGCATCCAGGACCGACGTGGAGGTGGAGGAGATCACGATGGGGTTGGCCGCCGTGCTCCAGGCCGCGCTGTCCTGCCGGTCGAAGATGACCGACAGCCGGTGGTGGGAGGGCTTGGACGTGCCCGTGTAGACGTAGTCCAGCGGGTTGTCCTTGTTGCCGCTCTCGATGGCGATGCCGACGGTGGCCGGCACGGGGCCGGTGGCGTTCTTCGACTTGCCCGGGAAGGAACCGACCCGGAAGGGCGCGGGCAGGGTCGAGTAGAGGGCCTCGCTGTAGTACTTCTGGGTGGTGGAATAGGACGTGAGGGACTGCAGGGCGCCACTCATGTCCTTGGCGACCAGACGAATGCCGGCCGTGCCTGAGGACGTCCCGTCCGAGGTCCAGGACGTCAGGTCGGAGCTGTCGTAGCGGTACTGGTAGGTGGGGTTCGGATTGGTGGTGGTGCCGATGGTGGCGCTGGAATCCGTCTTCTGGCAGCCCCAGGACCAGAGCCCTCCCCAGAAGTCCAGGAAGTAGGCGCGCTGGGCCATGCCGGAGTTCAGGATGAACTCGAAGGGCACGAGGCCGCGGGCGACGGGGCCGGGGGTGAGGACCTGACCGGCGGTGTCGGTGGTGGTGGAACTGGTGAGATCCACCGCCGCCAGAATCTTGCCCGTATAGACGTCCAGGGCGATGACGGAACGGCCTAGGGGGGTTGGCTTACTGTTGGCATCAAGGAAGTTGGCTTCGATGTCCGGGACGCTGAACCCGCCGCCCAGGAAGACCGCGTCATGGAGCACGGCCTTGCCCGAACTGTCGGTGACCTGGATGCGGGCGATGCCCGGGGTGCAGGTGGAGTAGCCGAGGTTCTTGACGACCTTGGCCACGGTGGCTGCACTGGGCGCGCCGGGGCGGTCCAGGATCCGGGCCGCAAGTACGGAGGCGCCGGAACCGTCCAGGAGCGTCGCTTCGTCAGGAACCAGGGACCATTTGAGGACAGGGTTGTAGGGATCGTGGATGTCGATGGCGTAGTAGCTGCGCCCGCCCTTGCCCAGGCCGAAGATTACCATGGCCCGTTCAGGACCGGGGGAGCTGGAGACTTCCACCACGCCATCGCCGGCGCCGCCGCCCGTGGGGGGCAGGTCCAGGTGGTAGATGGCGGGGGCCCCGTCCGTCATGAACCGGTGGGGGTTGTTGGTGACGGTGAGCTGGTCGAGGTATCCCAGGAAGTCCGTGGGCATGAAGGCCCAGAGCTCGTCCACCTGGCCCTTGGCGATGACCGGGGAGCTGGTGTTCCCGACGATGGCGTTCTCCTGCTTGGTGACCTCGCCGAAGGCGTGGAGCCAGCCCTGGTTGGTGCCCACCAGGATGAGACGGAAGCGCGTGCCACCGACGCCGGAAAGAGCGGACGTAAGGCCGGAGGATACGTCGCTGTACTTGTACTCCAGCACAGCGGGCGAGGAGTCGATGATGTCGCCCATGATGTTGGAACGGTTGGCGGTGGCCACCCCGTTGGAATCGACCTTGGTGGTGTCGCCTCCCATGACCCACTGGATGACCTTCTGCTGGGCGGCGCTGCCCTCCGCGTAGGAGGCGCGGTTCGGGTTGTTGGCGGCCCGGCAGGCGATGTACTGCAGCCCGGTGGTGGAGGCGGTGTAGGGACTACCCGTGTAGGTGAAGAGGGACAGTCCCGGGTCGGGGGTGGTGGAGGACCCCGGCACGCGGGTGTAGAGCTTGCGATCCTTCCAGCTGCGTCCGGCCAGGGCCTTCACAGTGGACCATTGGGCATTGGTTTCATCCACGGTGGTGGTGACATTGCCGCTGGTGTCCAGGATCTGGAGCTGGTCGTTGACCAGGCGCGTGCCGAACATCAGGAGGTCGCCGGCCCACACCGCGCCGCCATTGGGGGGCGGCTGGAACTTGCCGATGAAGATCTCGCCCGAGAGGGCGGCCCCGATGAAGGGGGTGTTGGGGTTGCTGATGGTATTGATGTTGGAGGCGCCCACGGCCGACCGGATGGCCTTGTCCAGGCTGTCGCTGAGGGCATCGGGGTTGTTGCCGTCGAAGTAGTAGATGGAGCCGGGGACCCGGCCGCCGTTGCCGGAGTTGAGCGCCTTGTCCCAGACGAAGGGCTGGAGCGTGGTGATGTTCGGCCAGGTGGAGAGGGTGGGGTCGCCCACGGCCGCTGCCAGGAACATGCTGTGCTTGGGGCCGGAGGTGTCGCTGTACTTCCCGCCCAGGCCCACGCCCACGGTCATGGTGGTCACCAGGTGGGGTTTCGTGAAGGTTGTGGCATTGCGCTTGTAGAGGGAATAAGGCAGGAAGGTGGAGGGCACGGCCGAGGTGGCTACCGAAGAACCGGGGTCGATGGCGGGCATGTAATCCACGTTCACGGTGCCCAGCGCGGAATCGCCCAGGTGGGCACCGATGCCGGCGAAGGTGAACAGGTTCCACCAGGTGCCGTAGCGGTCAACGTTCGTCTTGGCATTCATGATCGCTTTGTTGCCGGCCACGGCGTCGAGCTTGGAGATGCCATCGGCCGTCACGATGTAGGGGGTGTCACCGTTGGTGTTGTCGTAGTTGCCGCCGTTGTTGTCCACGCCGTCCGTGAAGAGGATGAGGAAGTGGTTCATGCACTGGGAGGGTGCATCGGACCCCGTTTCCACGGCGTTGAAGACGCTGGTGGGGTCCGTGAACTGGAGAAGGCCCCGGGCCATGGCATAGGTGAGGGGGGTGTTGTTGCCGGCAAAGAGTTTGGCGATGCGGTTCATGCCCGTGACGGAGTTGCCGCTGGCGGAGGTGATGCCCTGGGCGGACGTGTTGTTAAGTACGGTCCAGCCCGAATCCGTCCCGGTTTTGTAGGTGGTGATGGAGGTACCGTTGTTGAAGGTGGTCGAGGAACTGTTGTTGATCTTGGTGGCCGACCCGCTGGATGCCTCGCTGGGCTTGTCCAGGAAGCGGAAGGCCCAGAGCACGTCGGCCTGGAATTTGACCCAGGTCTGGATGGCGGCCCGTTTCACGGCCTGCACACGGCTCAGGGCAGGAACGATGTTGACGTTGGCGGTGCCCATGGTCTCGGACTTGTAGGTCCCGTCGAGGTTGTAGGTCGGCACCGCGAAAGTGTTCCCTGAATTCACCGCGTCGGCGCCGTAGCCCTTGCCCCAGGAGATGTTGTTGCCTTGGCCTCCGGCGAGGTTGGGGGTGGCGGCATCGAAGATGACGTACTTGTCCTTGTAGGAACCGTCGGCGTACTTCCCGTTGAACAACCAGCTGACATAGCCGGCCTTGTAGTAAACGTTGTCGAGCGTCACATGGGTCTGCGTCTGGGTGGAGTCCGCGTAGTTGTCCACGCCCAGCACGTCGTCTCCGGCGTCCAGACTCCAGTTCTGGTCCATGTCGATGTCCTGGCCGCTGCCATAGGTCGTGGTGGTGCCGTCGGAAGCGACCTTGATCTCCTGGTCATGCACGGTCTGGGAGGAAAGGGGGTTGCCGGTGGAATCGCTCGTGGTGATCTTCCAGGGAATGGGTATGTCGATGGTGCGCGTGTCGGTTCCGATCGTTGTGGAAAAGCGCACGTGACTGGCGGCTCGGACCCAATTCCTGACGTCGCTGGCACCGAAGCTGGCTCCGTGGAGTCCGGAGGAGGAACTGGCGGCGCTGGCGTTGGCCAGAGTGACCGGGTCGCCGTTGGGCTTGATGAGGGTGCCGTTGGTAAGAACGGACGTCAGGTACGTGATGCCGGTAATGGCCGTACTGCCCTTCCTGGGATCAAGGGTGGCGGTGACATAGGGATCGATTGCCGCGGTGCCCGGATTGTAGGCGGGAACCTTCCAACTCCAGGTGGCGCCCGAGCTGGTGTTGTTCAAGCTGTCCTTCCACTGGACGGTCTTGTCCGTGGAGCCCGTGGTGACCGACGCCGAGAAGGTGATGGTGGTGCCCGCGTAGATCGTCGTCGGGCTGACACCGATGTTGGAGATGGTGAAGTTGTAGTTGGGGTTGGGGACCGACCAGGAGAACGTGTCGCTGGCGGTTTTGGAGTGGCCCGCGCCATCGGTCCAGTTGATGGACATCCGGGAATCGGTGGGCGACGAACTGTCCGTGGCGGAGAAGGTGACCGTGTTGCCCGCGCCGAGGGTGCCGCTGGAAACGGAGATGTTGGAGATGGTGTAGGTATAGTTCGATCCGTTCCTGCAGGTCTTGCTGCTGGTGTTCACGCCCACGACACCCGAGACACTCCCCGAACTGTTCACGGTGACGATGAAGGTCGTGTAGCAACTCGTGCAGCGGCTTTGGGTCGCGGTGATGGTATAGGTCTTGTTCGAACCGCATTGGGTGCCCGCATTGGCGCCCAGGGCCCAGGTGGCGGTTCCGTCTGCGTTGACGGTCACCTGCACCGAGGTGGTGGCCGCGGCGCAGCCATCGGCCGTGGCCGTGACGGTGTAGACATTGTTGCCGGGGATGGCCGCCGACCCCGGGTTCAAGGTGAAGTCCATGTACCGGTTGGCATCGTTGTCGAACGCATCGTTGTTCACGAACAACGGGTGGTACATGAGCGCCGCCATGGACCCCGAGAAGTCGAAGATGGTGAGGACTTCGGGCTTCACCTTGGTGTTCGTGGACTGCTGATACAGGTTCAGGAAGTCCGTCTGGGTGCCCTGGAGCTTCGGGTCGAGCTGGGCCCGCAGGGGCAGGCCGAGCAGGGCGAGGCTCATGAAGAGGGCCGTAAGCGGGAAGCGGGAACGGTTGAACATGGCGTGCTCCTACTGTACGGGAGTGGAAATCCAGACTTCTTTGGCGTGGATGAACGTCACCGAGCCGACCAGGACCTTGGCGTCTGCGCGGACCGCCCAGAGGTCGGGGGCCTGGTTGGACTCTCCGCCTTCGGCCGGTGCGAAGGCCCCCGTGCCCACGCCCTGGCTCATGTCCGTGATGGGCAGCTTGCCCATGCGCGTGATGCCCGCAGAGTAGGAGGGGGTCATGGTGGTGCCGGCCGACGTGGTGATGGTCGGCAGCGAGACCGCCGCCGTGGCCGAAGCCGGCACGTAGGCGGTGGGGGAGGTGGGGCTGGAGGACATGATGTCGAAGGCCCGGCCCGAATTGGAGCTGTTCTGCAGAAGGGCGATCTTCATGGCGTTCAGATTGGCGGCGCTGTCCGTGGCCGAGGAACTGTTGGCGTAGTCCAGCCAGTAGATGGACCACTCGATGCCGGAGTCGGCCACGTTGCGGGCCAGGGAGCCCTGGCGGGTCGTGCCAGAGATGACCACTTCCCGGAAGGAGTTCCGGGACATGCCCACGGCGGTGATGGTGATGAAGACCAGCAGCATGAGCGCCACCATGATGGTGATGCCGCCGGCTTCGCCCTTGCGCTTCCCGTTGAGGAGAGGTGCTCGCATCGTCGACTCCGTTCAGTTCATCGTGAGGCCGGAATGGCGGGGAACCATCACGACGCTCTGGAGGTTTTCCTGGTAGGCCAGGGTCTTGCCCGTCGCCGAATACTCGGCCCGCTGGGTGGCGGTGCGGGTGGTTACGTCGACCCTCACGAGGACCGGGGTGGACCGGAACCAGTTGAGATCGCTGCCCAGGGAGGTATAGCCGTCACGGCCCGAATTGACGAGCTGGGAGTTGATGCCCGCCTTGATGCCGGCCCAGTCGGTGTAGCCCGCGCCACCCACCCAGTTGCGGCCGGAATCGGTGCTGACGTAAACCCGGAAGCCCACCACGTTCTCCGTGACGATCTGCTGGGGCTGGTCCGCCGTGAAGCCCGCCGTGGAATAGGTGCCCTGGTCCCGCACGAGGCAGAGGGTCGTTCCCGCCGAGTTCTGGGGATCGAGCTTCAGCGCCTGGAGGGAGTAGCGCACCATCTGCGCCGGGCGGATGAACACGATGCCGGTGCCGCTGCTGCCCTTGATGTGCTGGAACTTGGCGGGAAGGCCCGCGGACCCGCGTCCGGTGACGGCCGAGGTCGGGTCGGATCCCGTCACGATCGTCACATCGGTGGTCGAGGTGGTGGGATCGGAGGAGATGTAGCCCGTTTCCCAGGAATCCTTGAAGATGAAGACCATGCCTTTGGTGACCTGCTTGGCGTAGGTGGCGTCCCCGCAGTTGACGGTGTAGGTGAAGTCCGCGGAGCCCGCGGCCGAGCCCGAGGCCACCAGTTCAGCGGCGGTCTTGGCGGTGGAGCTCTTGAGGGTGCCTTCGAAGGGAAGGGGCTCGTCCATGTAGAAATAGAGTTCGTCGGCCCCGCCGGTCACGCCGGGGATGGGGGTGCCGGCATTGGCCTTGGGGTCGGGAAGCACATAGAACGCCTCGTTCGCTGTGGAAAGGGCCGGCGGCGTGGAGAGGTCGGTGAGGTACATCCCAGCGTTGTTCAGGTCGTCGTACAGCAGGTCCAGGGACATGCGATTGCGCCGCGCGGCGGAGAGCTTCTCGCCGGTGGCCGTGAAGGTGGTCAGGGTGGACCGGAACACGGCGGCCATGCCGGCCATGAGGATCATGGTGAAGAGGACCGCGATCATCAACTCGACGAGGGAGAAGCCGCGGGTGGACGTCCTGGGGTTCCGCTCAGCCATGGATGATGCTCCTGGAGATGTTGACGGACCTGACGATCTTCGCTCCGGTCTTGTTGAGGTCATCCACGAACTCCACCGTCACGGAATAGACGGACGCCTTGCCGGTTCCCGCCGAGGTGGCCGTGCCTTCGGTGACCGTGGCCACGTAGCGCAGGGTGCCCCCGATCGAGGGCTTGGTCCCCACGGGGGCCGTGGTGGCCGGGGCGATGGAAACGAGGTTGGTGGAGGTGTTGAGGGTCTCCTGGAAGCCCAGGTAGCGCGTGCCCTTGCCCACGTACTGGAGGTTCGCCAGGGCGGTCGGGGGGGTCGTGTTGTTGTCGGTGATGTTCAGCCAGGACAGGCGCCCTTCGGCCTCGATCTGGTCCATCATCCGGTCGGCGAGCTTGACCGCGTTGTTCAGGCTCTTGCTGCCCCGGGCCGCCTTGAGGGACATGGTCTGGAGCATCGAAAGGCCGAGGATGCCGATGGCGAGGATGAAGGCGGCCATCAGCATCTCGACCATGCTGAAGCCGGCCTGGGTCCCGCGACGGGAGGTAAGGTCGGGTTTCGTCATCAGATTCTCCTCCACTTGCCCTGGCCGCCGCCCATCACGCCTGGGTTGTAGAACTTGTAGATTGTTCCGCCGTTGGCCTGGCCCACCACGAGGCCCACGGGCCCGCCCGGGATGGGCTGGCCGTTGCGCAGGCTCACGATCTGGATCCAGAACGTGGAGGTGAACCGCTTGTTGGTTCCGCTGATGCGGATCGAATTGTCGGTGCTCCCGCCCTGGAAGAGGTTCTTCGTGGCATCCGAGAGGATGTTCTGGAAGCCCAGGGCGGAATCCGTGAAGGGCAGCACCGTGGTGATGTCCTCGAGACCGGCGGTGGCGGTGGTCCACCAGGCTGCGTTGGCGTTGGTGACGATGCCCGCGTGCATGTGCTCCCGCTGCAGCCCCTGCCCGACGACGGCTACCCGGAAGGATTCGGAACGGGTGCGGCCGTTGCTGATGATGGTGGCGGCGCTCAAGGTGGCATTGTCGTAGGCCAGGATCAGGGGATTGGTGGCCGACCATTCGCCGTGGGTGGCCACGAGCACGTCGGAACCGGTGGCCACAGCGAACTGGTGCGCCCCGGCGAGGGTGCCTTCCAGCTCGTCCAGCACAGCCCGGGTCGCCGCGGAACCGCGGTTGCCGATCATCGATACGCCCACGGCTGCCAACACGCCCGCGATCACGAGGACGACCAGCAGTTCAGCCAGGGAGAATCCGTGGCGGGATGTGGGTTTTCGTCGCATGGGGGAACCTCGTTACCCGATCAAGGATGAAGCAAGCGAGGGGTTGCAACATTTTTTTGTAACTATTGAAAATGAGCCTAGTTGGCATCTCCGAAATCAGGGCTGCCCCGGTCGGGGAAACGGAGTGACTACTTTTTATACATTGTGTTGCCAGGGGTTGGGCAGGCCCAGCATCCTTATCAATGTCTGCTGTCCCATCGGGACCGTCCCGGGCGCGTGGGCCGGGAGATCCGGCAGAAAGCCACGCCTTGGAAAACTTTCTGGGTCATTCCATCCTTGGCGGTTTATCTTTTCATGGAGTAGGTCCTCCCCATTCCGGGTCAGAGGATAACCCCCCCAGGAGCCCAACCATGATCCTTCGGAAGCGCGTGTCCGGTTTCAGCCTCGTCGAACTTCTCCTGGTGCTGGCGATCATGGGCATCCTCGCCGGGATCGCGGTTCCCTCGTTCCTGAGTCAGCGCCGCCGCGCGCGGGTCGTGGGCGACGCCCAGGCCAACGCGGCGAGCCTGCGCATGGCCCTGGAACAGCGCAAGGCCGACGCCGGCGTGTACGGTGCCGCCGGCACCACCTATGCCTGGAACTCCGGAGGTTTCACCGGTTCCGCCACGGCCAACCCGGCGCCCACCTTCACCATGGGCGGCACGAAGATGACCTACTCCGTGACCGTGGGTTCCACGGGCCTGACCTACGCCCTGGCCGTCTCGGACCCCACCCTCAGCAACATCGTGGTGTACCGCACGAACCAGAACGGTTCGAACCTCTACACCCTGCACTAGGTTTCGCTGAGGGTCGCTGAGGAAAGCAAATCAGGTTTGGGCGAACGGTGGCTGGGGGAATCCCACCAGGCCCTGGACGGACACCTTCCTCGACGCCATCCTGCCCGGGGAGGTCGTCATGGCGAACCCAAAGGGCAACGGGTTCTCCCTGCTGGAAGCGTTGATCGCGACCGCCGTGCTGGGGGCGGGGCTGTCGGGGCTGACCGCGCTGGCCACGGCCTGCCTGCGGGGCGAGGCGTCGGCGCGGGACCACATGGCCGCGCGGCTCAGCCTGCTGGATGCCCTTGAGGCGCACGCGCAGGAGGCGGACCCGTGGGCCGCGCCCACCGTGCGGTGCCGGCGCGCCNNCCTGGGGATATGGTGCGGTGACCGCTGACCGGGGCCACACCCTCCTGGAGATCCTGGTGGCCATGGCCATCCTCGCCGCGCTGGCCGCGGGTCTCCTGGCCTTCATGGGCGGGCACCTCCGGGGCTTGCGGCGGACGGCGGACGCCCTTGGCGCGCAACGGAGCCTGCGGCGCGCCGTGGCGGACCTGTCGGATGCGGTGCAGGGGGCCGGGTTCACCGTGCC
>DBME01000292.1 GCA_002298155.1 Holophagaceae bacterium UBA706
CATGGAGGCGCCCGCGCCCGCGCCGGCGCCCCTGCCGCCCACCGTTCCCGCCCAGCCCGTCTATGAACCGCCCCCGGCGGTCGAGGCCCCCAAGGTCGTGGAAGTCCGGCCCACCGCGCCGGCGCCTAAGCCCCAGGCTCCCGCCCAGGATCCGGTCAAGCTCGCCAAGCTCACCAATTTCACCCAGCGCATCGTGCAGACCGCCAAGGGCGCGCTGCCCACGGAACACCACGAGATGGTCCACCGCCTGCAGGCCAAGGCCAACCAGCAGCTCATCGCCGGTGAAGGCCCCGAGGCCGTCAAGAACCTCGCCCTGGCCGTCTCCCGCGGGGCCGTGGACGCCGGTTGCGACGGCGAGACCGTCAAGAACCTCAATGCCCAGCTGAAGGCCCTTTTCGCCAAGTAGCGCCCGGAAAGCACCGAATGAACGCAATAGTCCGCACCGTCGCCCGCCTCGCCATCCCTGTCCTCCTGGCGTTCCTGGGCGCCCTGGGCTGCGTGGACCCCAAGCCCGGCGACACCACCACGACGCCCATCTACGTCTACGATGACGCCTCCCGCACCATCCTGGCCTGGGACGACGTTAACGCCATCTACGACACCGGCGCCGGCGGCACCGCCCCCGACCCGTCGCGCACCATCACCGGCCCCCTCCTCACCAACCTGGACAAGCTGGCCTGGGGCGGCATGGTGATCAACCCAAGCACGAACCAGATGTTCCTCGTCTCCGAATCGGGCACCGTGGTGCGCATCGAGAAGGTTAGCAACCAGAGCGGGAGCCTCAGCCAGGTCCTGGACATCGCCACCTTCACCCTGGGCAACGCCAGCTCCAGCGGGGACCGCCTCACCAACTCCGTGTTCGGCCAGGCCGCCATCGACACCTCCACGGGCACGCTCTACGTGACCGAGACGGGCTCCAGCAACAGCTGCCGCATCTGGATGGTGACCAACGCCGGGTCCATCTACAACAACGGCCAGGCCCCCAGCGGCAACTACCTGCAGAACACCATCTCCCCCGACAACACCGGCACCGGCGTGGCCGCGGGCACCGGGGGCATCGCCTTCGCCTACTTCCTGGGCGGCCCCGTGCTCACGGACCCCCTGAACAACTCCAACTCCGGCCCCCGCCTGCGCATGTCCACGGGTTCCTCCTTCGAGATCCTCACGAAGGTCCTGGTGGGCGACAAGACCCTCCTGGGCACCAGCAGCAGCACCACCATGGGCACCCTGGCCTACGACACCACCTTCAACCGCCTCTACGTGGCCCGCAACGTGGCCTCCGGCGGCAAGGCCGTGGTGGTGTTCACCCAGGGCCAGTTCACCATCGGCAACATGAACCAGGAACCCACCGCGGTCCTGCCCGACACCGTGGACGCCCTGCCCAACCTGCGGTTCCTGGCCCACGCCCGCACCAAGGACTGGCTCGCCGGCGCCGACATGGTCACGGGCACGGGCACCGGCGCGGGCACGAACGTCCTCCGCCTGTGGAAGGGCCCCTCCAGCCTCACGCCCACCGCGTCCATCGGCTGCAACCTCGGCAGCGCCGTGACCATCCGCGGCATCGCCCTGGACGGGAGCGACTAGCATGGTCTTCCTCCGTCTCCTGGGCCTCCTGGGCACGGATGTGGTGAAGGATCTGTTCCGCCACCGCGGCCAGCATTTCCTCGCCGTCCTGACCCTGGCCTCGGGCCTGCTCCTGGCCGGCGGCGGCCTGCTGGTGGTGCAGGGCCTGGACCGGTGGGTGGCCCGCATCGAGGGCCTCGCCCGCATCACCGTCTTCGCCAGCGAGGGCACGGGTCTCGACCAGGCCGAAAGCCAGCTGCGCCGGGATCCCCGCTTCGCCTCCGTGAAGCGCATCTCCTCCCAGGAAGCCACGCGGCGTTTCATGGAGACCACCCGGGACGCGGGCCTCATGCTCAAGAGCCTGGGCGAGCCCATCCCCGAGACCCTGGAGCTCTCCCTGCGCCCGGACCTGCTGGCCTCCCGCAAGGCCATCGAAGTGGGCGAGAGCCTGCGCACCATCAACGGCGTGGGTGACGTGGTGGTGGACCAGGAGCGCATGGAAGGCCTCCAGCGCACGGCGCGCCTCCTTCGGTCGGCCCTGAGCACCTTCGGCGTCCTCCTCCTGGTGGCCGCGGGCTTCGCCACGGGCAACGTCATCCGCATGTGCGTCATGACCCGCGAGGAGGAGATCACCATCATGCGCCTCGTGGGCGCCACCGAAGGCTTCATCCGCACCCCGCTCCTGGTGGAGGGTGCCGTGCTGGGCCTCCTGGCCAGCATGGTGGCGGTCCTGGGCCTCCTGGGCCTGTGGTGGCCCCTGGCCCACGGCGTGGGCAACGTGTCGCCCCTGCTGGTGGAGCTGGCCCGCATGGGCTTCTTCTCCCCCGGCAACATGGCCATGCTCGGCCTGATCGGCATGGCCACCGGCGCCCTGGGCGCCCTGTGGGGGTTCTGGAGCACCCAGCGCGCCCTGCGCAAGATGGAAGCGATGATGCAGGAACGGGGCGCCTGAGGACGTCTTCCTGCATCCGAGGGATCGTCCTGGAGCCCACCCATGCACCCGCTCGTCAACTTTCTGATGCCCGCCCTGCTTGCAGCTCCACCGGCCGCCCCCGCGCCAGAAGCGGCCGTGGCCGCCGTCCTGGACGACTGGCACCTTGCCGCAGCGCAGGCGGACGAGAACCGCTACTTCGGGCATCTGGCCGAGGAGGCGGTCTTCCTGGGCACGGACGGTTCGGAGCGCTGGGGCAAGGCCGCGTTCCGGGTCTTCGCGCATCCCTTCTTCGCCGAGGAGCCGAGGATCGCCGAGGAAAAGAAACTGAAGTTAGTGACCAGGAAAATCCTGCATTTTCTTCACCCTTAAGGCGCCAGCAGCCGCTCCACCGCTTCGATGGACGCACGGTTACCGCTCAGGGCCAGGTGGTCCCCCGTCAGCACCCTCAATTGGTGTGAGAAGACCAGCCACCGCCCCTTCCGCCTCACCGCCACCACCGCGGTTTCCGGCAGGGCGTCCAGGGCCAGTTCCAGGTCCCCCAGGGGGCGGCCGGCGAAGGGGGAACCGGGGGGGACCGGCAGGAGGGTCAGGGAAGGCGGCCCCTCCTCCGGCGGTTGGGCCTTCCAGGTCTTTCGCATGCTGTCCACCAGCCATTCGGCGCCCATGGGTAGGGGCCGGAGGGGCGCCCGCATGAGCGCGCCCAGGCACATGAGCGCGCCGAAACAGAGGGCGAAGGCGGGACCCCCGGGCAGCAGCGGCTGAACGAGCATGAAGCCCGGGGTGACGGCCACCAGCAGGAGGATCAGCCGGAACAGGGAACTCCCCTGGCCGTTCCTTCCCGGGGACAGGAAGGCCGCGATCTGGCCCGCTCGCCGGTTCAGGGCCAGGCCGAGGAGGGCCAGCATGGCGAGGGCGGCGCCCAGCACGGCGGTGGCCAGCTCCGGGTGGGTCCGGGCCAGGGGGTGCCGGTGGAGCAGGGGAAAGGCCGCGAGGAGTCCGTTGAAACCTACGGCGTCCAGGGCCAGGAAACC
>DBME01000172.1:0-237 GCA_002298155.1 Holophagaceae bacterium UBA706
TCATGAGGTCCAGGCGCCGCTCCACCCGCAGGACCCCGAGGCCCAGCACGGCGGTGACCAGGGCCAGGACGATCCACAGCCACACCGGCCGGCGCAGGTGGATGAGCAGGAGGGCGCGGAGGAGGCGCCTACCCATTCAAGCTTTCCAGGAGACGCTCCAGGGTCGGGCGCAGCACGACGCGCTTGGCGGAGGCCAGGCGCCGGAAGAGGCTCGGATCGTCCAGCCGCAGCAGCGGG
>DBME01000172.1:327-3848 GCA_002298155.1 Holophagaceae bacterium UBA706
GTCGTCCAGCACCAGGAAGGGCGCCGCCAGAAGCGGGCCCATGCGGTCGCGCTCGCTCATGAAGTCGGTGTTCGCGAAGCTCCTCGAATCGTAGTAGGTGTCCCGCAGTTCCAGCGTGAAGGCCCGCACGGACACGAAGAGGCCGCCGGTGCGCACCCGCTCGCCCACGGCCCGCAGGGCCGCGGCGGCCAGGGAGCTCCGGCCGCTGCCGGGAGGTCCGTCGATCCACCAGAAATCCGAGGGATCCCGGTCCTGCCGGGCCCAGTTGAAGAGGCTGCGGTAGCCCTGGGGCTCCTGGGCCGGCTTCAGGTCGCGCCAGGCCAGTTCGCCATCGGCCTGGAGCTTGGGGCCGCACTTGTGGAGGATGAGGTCGAGCTTGGAGCGGAGGTCCTCCGAGAGGGTCTCCCGCACGGAGGCGTGCTCCAGCAGCTGGTTCACCTGGACGAGGGAGGCGGTGAGCTTCTCCCGGGGGTGCTGGATCTTCCACCAGTCCCAGAAGGATTCGAAGGTGGCCTCCCGGTAGCGGGCGGGAATGCCCACCACGGCGCGCACCTGCACGGCGCACGTGCACGGCTTGGCGGCCTGCATGGGGTCCGGGTCCAGGATCACCCGCTTGCCGTGGCACAACGGGCAGACCTCCTTCATCTTCACGAACGGTCTCCCTTCAGGAACTGCCCCAGGAGCACGCGGCGGCGTTCCCGGATCTTCATGAAGGCCCGCTCCTCGATCTGGCGCACCCGCTCACGGCTGATGGGTGGCTCGAAGGACTGTCCGATGCGCTCGAGGGTCATGGGGTCCGACCCGTCGAGGCCGAAATGGAGGGCGATGATCCGCCGCTCCTTCTCGTTGAGCAGCCCCAGGCTCAGCCGCACCTGGTCCTGGAAGGACTCCTGGTCCAGGGTGTCCATGGCGGAGGGTTCGATGGTCTGTTCCAGGCTGTCGCCCAGGGTGAGGTCCGATTCGCCCATGCCCTGCTCGGTGGAGACCGTGGAGGTGGTCTGCTGGAGCAGCTGCAGGCGCTCCACCTCCTCCGAGGAGAAGGTGCTGTTGGCCACGATGTCCTGCACCGTGGGCGTGCGGCCCAGGTCCTGGCCGAGGCGGTGGGTGATGCGGTTGAGCTGGACCAGGTGCCCGGCCACCTTCTGGGGGAGCCGGATCTTGCTGCCGTGCTCGGCCAGGGCGTGGAAGATGGCCTGGCGCACCCACCAGGAGGCGTAGGTGAGGAACTTGTTCTCCCGCTCGGGGTCGAAGCGCTTGGCGGCCTCGATGAGGCCCAGATTGCCCTCGGAAATGAGGTCCAGGAGGTCCAGGCCCATGCCCTGGAACTTCCGGGCCTCCTTGACCACGAACCGCAGGTTCCCTTCCACCAGCATCCGGAGGCCCTCGGGGTTCCGGTCGTTCTGCCAGAGCCTGCCGTTGATCCGTTCCTCCTCCGCCGTCAGAAGCGGCAGATCCCTGATTGAATCGAAGTATTTGTCGAGCGACCGCTCTTCCAGATGCCGTTGGGGCACATTCCACCTTGAAGGAAGGACCAGCATAACAAAAGGGATGTCAGCTTACCTCTTGCGCAGACCCTGGGGCGTGAGTTTGACCAGGCCTGTTGAAGAAATGCCCTCCGGACCCCTTTCGGGTTCAATTCCAGCGGACTTCATTTTAGATTCATTTTTGTCGATAATGTTTTGCATTTCTTCCTGCATTTTTCGCATGCGGTCCCGGAGGTTGAGAACGACCTCCACTCCGGCCAGATTGACACCTAAGTCCCTTGTAAGACTTAAAATAAATTCGAGGCGCTCGAGATCGTCCTCGCTGTAGAGCCGGGTCTTGCCTTCGGTGCGGGAGGGGAGCAGAAGCCCCTCTCTTTCATACAACCTAAGGGTTTGGGGGTGAATTTCATACCGGGCGGCCACAACCCCGATCATATATGAACCACTCTTGGAATCCCGTCGCACGCATCACCTCCAGGCGTTTTCGCGAATGGAACCGTCGTTGAGTTCTCCAAGCTCCCTCAGCAGTTCCTTGGACCGTTCATCCTCGATCTTTGGCGTCACCACGCGGATGCGCGCGAAGAGGTCCCCCCGCTGGGCGGAACCGGGAATGGGCATGCCCATGCCCTTCAGGCGCAGGTTGGCGCCGCCCTGGGTTCCGGGGGGCACCTTGATGGCGGAATGGCCTTCGGGGGTGGGCACTTCCACCCGGGCCCCCAGGGCGCTTTCCGTGAAGCTGATGGGCAGATCCAGGTAGAGGTTGGCGCCACGCCGTTCGAACCGGGGGTCGGGCTCCACCTGCACCTGCAGGTAGAGGTCCCCGGGTCCGCCGCCGCGTCGTCCGGCTTCTCCCTTGCCGGCCACCCGCAGGCGGGTGCCGTCCTCCACGCCAGCGGGGATGCCCACCGTCACGGACTCGTTCCGGGGCGTGCGCCCCTGGCCCTTGCAGTTGTCGCAGGGCGGCGCCTTCTTGCCGGCGCCGCCGCAGGCGGGGCATTCCTCGCGGCTGCGGAAGAAGCCCCCGCCCTGCTCGCGGAAGCCCTTGCCTCCGCAGGCGGTGCAGGTGCTGACCGGCGCCCCGACCTTGTCCCCGGAACCCTGGCAGGCCGGGCAGGTCTCGGACCGGTGCAGGTTGAGGGTGAGGCGGGTGCCGTGGAAGGCGTCGCGGAAGGCGATGCGCACCGTGTGCTGCGTGTCCTCGCCGGCCCGGGGTCCCGGCCTGCGCCGGGGGCCGCGGTTGCCGAAGCCCTGGAAGAGGTCCTGGAAGGCGCCGGGAAGGCCCGTGCCGTCGAAGTCCTCGAAGGAGAAGCCCCCTCCGCCAGGCTGTACGCCCGGACCGGCCGGGTCGCCGAAGGTGTCGTAGTTCTTGCGCTTTACCGGATCCGACAGCACTTCATTGGCTTCGGTAAGTTCCTTGAAGCGGGCTTCGGAATCCTTGTTGCCGGGATTGAGGTCCGGATGGTACTTGCGCGCNNAGCTTGCGGTAGGCCTTCTTGATGTCGTCCTCGGAGGCGCCCCGGGGCACGCCTAGGATCTTGTAGAAGTCGGGATGGGCCATGGCAGCAATTTACCCTGGATTTGCGCAGGTGGGACTCATGTTTTTTACGAACGGAAAAAGGGCCGGGGCGTCCACCCCGGCCCCTCTGGGAAAGCTTCAGAATCAGTTCACGACTTCGGCGTCGATCACATCATCTTCCTTCTTCTTCTCGCCACCGGGGGCCCCGCCGTCACCGGGGTTGCCGCCCTGGGGGGGCTGGGTGTCCTTGTAGATGGACTCCGCGAGCTTGTGGGACTTGGCGTTGATGTTCTCAAGGGCCTTGGCGATGCGGTCCTTGTCCAGGCTGGCCAGGGCCTCCTTGCCTTCGGCGATGGCGGCCTCGGCATCCTTGCGGTCGCCTTCGGGGAGCTTCTCGCCGTTCTCCTTGATGACCTTCTCAAGCTGGTAGATGGTCTGGTCCAGGATGTTCTTGTCCTCGAGGAGCTTCTTGCGGTCGTCGTCCTCGGACTTGTGGGCTTCGGCGTCCTTGATCTTGGCGT
>DBME01000172.1:3863-4252 GCA_002298155.1 Holophagaceae bacterium UBA706
GCCGTTGGCGTCGATGTCGAAGACCACTTCGATCTGAGGCATGCCGCGGGGCGCCGGGGGCAGGCCGCCCAGGTGGAAGTTGCCCAGGAGCTTGTTGCCCTCCACCAGGGGACGTTCGCCCTGGAACACCTCGATGTCCACGCCCGGCTGATTGTCCACGGCCGTGGTGTAGATCTCGGAGCGCTTGGTGGGGATGGTGGTGTTTCGGGGGATGATGACGCTCATCTGCCCGCCGTTGGCGTTGATGCCCAGGGACAGGGGCGTCACGTCCAGGAGGAGCACGCCCTTCACGTCGCCGGCGAGCACGCCGCCCTGCACCGCGGCGCCCACGGCAACCACTTCGTCAGGGTTCACGCTCTTGTTGGGCTCGCGGCCGAAGATGCTCTTCA
>DBME01000172.1:4260-4468 GCA_002298155.1 Holophagaceae bacterium UBA706
TGGTGGCTGAGCTTGGCGTCCTTCACCGCGTTCTCGCAGGGGATGCGGAGCTTCTGGAGGATGGGCTCCATCATGGACTCGAAGCGGCTGCGGGTGAGGGTCTGGCTGATGTGCTTGGGACCGCTGGCGTCCGCCGTGATGTAGGGCAGGCTGATGTCGGTCTGGGTGGTGGTGGAGAGCTCGCACTTGGCCTTTTCGGCGGCTTCCT
>DBME01000287.1 GCA_002298155.1 Holophagaceae bacterium UBA706
GGCGCGGGGGCGGCGGCAGGCGCCGGAACCGGCGCCACGTCCGTGGGCGCGTCGGCCTTGGCGTCAGGGGCCGGAGGGGCGCAGGCGCGGATCATGCGGTCCATGAGCTTGGCGGATTCGGGCCAGCGGGCCTTCTCCCTTGCGAAGAACTCCGCCGCTTCCGCCTTGTGGTTGGTGACGAGCAGCACGTAGCCGTACTCCGCGAGGATGCCGGGGGGCAGCCGCTTGCCGTCGGGGTTGCGGTCAATGAGCATCTTGAGGGAAAGGCCGTAGGCCTGGAGCGCGTCGGGGTGCTCCGTGAGCTTGTACAGCTGGTCATCGTAGCTGCCCCAGTCGTACGTGGTTCTGGGCCCCTGGCAGCCGATCAGGGCCACCAGGAGCAGGGGAATCCAAACCTTCATTTGGCGGTCCCCGGGGGAACCACGAGGGTGCGCTGCTCGCCGCCGCCCATGAAGACCTTCTGGGAGAGGAGCAGGGTTTCGCCGACCTTCACTTCCATGATGTGCGTGCCGGGCTCCACCTGGAGGACCCCGGGGTTGCCGGCATAGGACGAGGCGGGTCCCATGCTCTTGCCGTCGATGTAGAGGATGGCGCCCTCGGGCGCTCCCTGCACGAGGATGCGGGGCCGGTCGTCGACGGTGCGGGTGTTGGAGATGGGCTCCGCGCAGGCGAGGAGCAGCAGGGGCAGGACCAGGACGGCCGGTTTCATTTGCGCTCCTCCTTGGCTTCGGTGACGAAGAGGGTGCCTTCGCCGGGAATGGCGCCGTCCGTGATTTCGCACACGGCCCCCTCGGAGGCTTCGGAGTCCCCGAAGAGGGAGACGACCTTCAGGCCGGCCACGCGGGTGCCGGGAAGGGTGATCTCGAAGCCGGTCTGCTGGCTCTTGATGCGGGCGCCCTGGAGCATCACGGCGAGCTTGTCGCCGGGCTTGAGGCCCTGGCGCTCGCCGCCGGAGATGTAGGCGCGGCCGCCGTCCACCTTGAGGATGTCGCTGGTCCAGGGACGTTCGCCCAGGCGGTTCACCAAGGTGTTCATCATGTCCGACACCGCGGCGCCGATGGCGCGGTCGTTGAGGCTGGCGTCGTAGTCGGCGCGGCTGCCATAGCCGGCGATGTTGCCGGTCTCGGTGTTGGCCTCGCCCGAACCCGTGGCCGTGAAGAACGCCTGGCCCGTGCGCACGTCGATGAGGCGCACTTCAACCTTGGCCTTGGCCACCTGGTTCTTCGTGGCGCTGAGGAAGCCCACCTTCCCCGTGTCGCTGCGGCCGAACTCGGTCACGGCGCCCACCAGGAGGGTGTCCACGCCCACGAGGTTCTCCTGGCCGGACAGGTGCTGTTCCTTCCGCACCTTGGACAGGTCGGGCCGCTCGAAGACCAGGAACTGGCCGGAGGCGATGAGGCGGTTGGAGACCATGTCCGAGGCCTGCTTGCCAAGGGGATCGTCGTTCTGGTCCACCAGCAGGGAGCGCCCGTAGCGGGTCTCGTTGGTGAACCGGGCCACGGCGATCTTCCGGCGGAGGACCTTGCCCTGGGCGGCCACGGGGGTCGCGGGCACGACCGCGGCGGCGGGGGGCGGAACCGGTTCATAGCGGGGGGACGTCACCGTGGCGCAGCCGGTCATGAGCAGCGGAGCCAGAAGCAGGACCGGCGGAGCGCCGGACAGGAAACTGCGTGTCTTCATCGTGGACCTCCAGGCGTTCGGTTCGGGTTGTTCCACCGGGGCATAGGCCACAAGGGCCTTCCTTTACAATGCCTTCCGTCGGCTTGTGGTTCGCGGTCGCGGCGGATGCAAAGTATTGGTGGGATGATCAAAGAATGCCGCGCCGAGCCCTCAACGTCAACCCGGATAGGATCGTGACCATGAAAAATGAGACCTTCAACATACCAGGAATGGATTTTGACCTTCAGGCCAGGCTTCTTCGCGGGTCCGTCCAGGGCCCGCTGGTCATCCATGTCCACGGGTTCAAAGGCTTCATGGACTGGGGCTGCTGGCCCTGGGTGGCCGGGCGCCTCGCGGCGTCGGGGATCTCCTCCCTGCGGTTCAACTTCAGCCACAACGGCATCGGAGGGAACCTCCTGGACTTCACGGAACCGGACCGCTTCGAGGCCAACACCTTCAGCCGCGAAGTGGCCGAGCTGCGCGCGGTGATCCGCGCCGCGTCGGTGCTTCCGGGGGTGGATCCCGCCCGGATCTCCCTCCTGGGCCACAGCCGCGGCGGGGCCATCGCCCTGCTGGCCTCGCAGGGGGTCTCGCGCGTCGTCACCTGGGCCTCCCTGGCGGGCCTGGAGGACCTCCACGGCTTCCGCGGCCAGGAGGACGCCTGGCGCCGCACGGGCTTCGTGGAGGTCCGCAACGCCCGCACCGGGCAGGTCATGCGCATGGGCAGGGCCCTGCTGGACGACTGGGAGGCCAACGCCTCCGCCCTGGACGTCACCGCCGCCCTGCGCCGCTTCGTGGGAGCCGGGGGCCGGGCCACGGCCATCCACGGCGACGCCGACGCGGCGGTGCCCCTGTCCCACGCGCGGCGCCTGGAGGAGGCCGGAGCGCGCCTGGTGGTGATTCCGGGCGGCGAGCACACCTTCGGGGCCACGCATCCCTTCCAGGCGGAGCCGCCGCCGGCANNGGCAACGCTGGAGGCCTTGGCTCCTTGACGAAGCGGAGGGCCCCCTCCGCACGCCTTCGCCCACGGTTTGGGAAGGTCCCTCTCCCGGCGCCAAAGGCCGGTAGAATCTGAACATTCCCACGACGATCCATGAGGGGTTCTCCATGGTGCCCATGCGTGCCCGTTTCCTGGCCATTGCCATCACCCTCCCATGGGCCGGCCTGGTTGCCCAGGCGCCCGAACCCGAGGGCCGGAACGTGGCTCCCCCCGCCTCGGCGAAATTGCCCCTTCCGTATGAGGATCTTCGCATTTCAAGGCAGTGGTGGACGGAGGACTCCCTTCTGAGCGTGATCGAGGATGCCCGCAATGGCGGATCCGCCAACCCGGATGGGACCTGGGTCATCCAGGAACACCGCCGGACCGGATTCAGGAGGACGCTGAAGGCGCCACCGGCGACCCGTTCCATTTCTTTCCATGAGGGGGTTCTTTGGGCCTGGACCTTCGAGTTCGTGGATGAGCGGAAGATGTTTCCCGATGGAGTGAACACCCCCGCGGACCTGGAGGCGGTCCTCAAGGCCCGGGCCGCGCAGGAGGTGGGCGGCCTCTACCGATGCGACGACTTTTCCACGTGGGATCTGATCCTGTCCTTCCAGCCTTCGGGGGGTCTGCAGTTCCATGGTGTGGAGCCCCTCCTGGACGGCCGCGTCTTCCTGTTCGGCACCTTCCCGACCCGGAAAGGACCGGTAGCCTATGCGACGGGGACCCTTTCCTCCGATCGCCGGCTTACCATCGATCACGCCGTGGAAATCGCCCCCGAGGAAGGGGGGAGGGCGCAGTTCGGAAGTTCCGTCCGCACCCCCCGCCACATCGTCAGTTATTCGAAGGAGCTGGGCCGTTTCCGTGTCTTCGATGGCAAGACAGGGAGCTTTGAACGATCCATCCGCTGCTGGCCTTCCCAGGGGGATGACACGGCCGTTCCGCCCAACCATGGGGTCCTCGACGACATCATCCTGGGCGTGAGCGTCATGCCTGACGGGAAGCTCCTCGTCGCCTCCCGCGATTCCGGTTTCGCCAAGGCCTTGAACGACAGGACTCCCATCGCCAAGCCCCGGAGCAGGAAGGCGGAACATTCGAAGGCTGCCGTCCTGGCCGACCTGAAGGTGGATATCGAGGCGTTCCAGAAACGGATGGACGGCCTGAACAGGGATTATCCCGACGTCGTCTGGCGGACCCTGGACCTGGAAACGGGGACCTGGTCCCCCGTGCCGGCCCCCACGGGGGCCTTGGGACGGATACGGGCTCTCGGGGACATACTCGGTTTCCAGTTCGGTTGGAACTGGGATGGTTCGCCAAGGAATTAGGGCGGGCGCCTCATCGCATCGATGCGTGGTCCGGATGGTTCATGGCCTTCCCAAGGGCGATCCGTCAATTCACGTATGCCACCGCCGGGAAGCTTACGAAGTGGTACAGGCTCGCCGGCGCCGTCGCCCCCATGCCCAGTGCTCTCACGGGCAGCTCCGGCACGTCCACGGAGGCGCCGAAGGCCACGGGCATTCCTTTGGGCGCGGGCAGGCCGAGCTCCTTCGACGTGGCCTCCAGGAGGAGCAGGCCGAAGGGCACGGAGAAGCGCCCGCACCAGGGCATGCGGTAGGTGTCGGGGTGGGCGGGGTCCACCATGGTGGTGTAGAAGGCCTCGGCCTTGGCGGCGGTCACCGTGGAGGAAAGGGGTCCGCGCAGGAGCTGGCGGTCCCGGTCCATGGCCGACTGGAAGGCGGCGACGCCCCCGGCGCCGAAGGGGGTGTGGTTGAAATCGGCGCCGTAGTGGATGCCGTCGGTGGAGATGACGATGGCCACGTCGCGCCCCAGCACGAGGCCGCGCCGCTTCATGGCCGCGGCCAGCGCGTGGCCGAAATGCGCAGCCATGGACTGCAGGCGGGGAAAGGTGGTCCCCGGCAGGATCACGGGCAGGATCTCCACGCCCGGGTCCTGGTGCTTGAGCCAGTAGGCGATGGCCTCCAGGGAATGCTCGCTGTCGTGCCAGGCGGCGTTGCGCACGGCCTCGCCGGGCTCCAGCCCCGCGAGCACTTCCCCGCGCAGGGCGGAGACGGGGATCTCGCCGTCGGGGGAACGCCAGGCGCGGTAGTCGTCGAAGACCATCACGTCCTTGGCGCCGTAGCGGCGGTAGCCGTGGAACACGCCCACCAGGACCACGGTGCGCGCCTTCACGAGGGGGATGATCTCCCGGTAGACGCGGCCGGCGTAGAGGTAGTCGTCATGGGGGCAGATGGCGCCGGCCACGCCCGCCGGGGGCTTGTCCCCCAGGCGTTCGGGGGCCGGCGGCAGGCCGGAGAGTTCCCACACCTTGGCCATCTGGTCGGCGCGGCTGGCGAAGCCCACCACGTCCTTCTGCCCCCGCAGGTCCCCGGCGGAGGGGATGCCCATGGCCTTGCGCGTCTCCTCAAGCGTCGGGACCGGCGCGCCCGGGGCCGGGATGAGGCTGGGCGAGGCCTGGGCCGAGAGCAGAAGCGCGGCGAAGGCCGGGGCGGCGAAAAGCGGAAGGCGCTTCATGGTGGCTCCGTAAGGAGAGGTGCAGGTCCCATTATCATCGCGCCTCTCCGCGGCGTCTCGGTGCTGTTCCCCGGCGGTTGCGGCGTGTATGGTGGATGCTACCCCCGGAGGCCCCGTGAACGTGATGCCGACCCTTACGCTCCTGCTCGCCGTGCCCCTCGCCGCCCAGGCGCCCGTGGGGACCTGGACCCTCGCTTCCGCCCCGGACATCACCGCGGCCATCGAGAAGGGCACGGAGGCCATGAACTTCATCAAGCGGCCCATCGCCCGCAGCCGCCTCAAAAAGACCAACGCCGCCTACCAGCGCATCAAGATCGAGCGCGCCGGCACGGAGTACGTCGTCACCTACGACCAGCGCGCCCCCCAGCACATGCCCGCCGACGGCCGCGGCGTGAACTGGAAGCGCGAGGACGGCGAGTCCTTCCTCATCTCCATGCGGGTGGACCGGGAGGACATGATCCAGGACTACAAGGCCGAGGACGGGGAGCGCATCAACGTCTTCCACGTGGACCCCGCCACCCGCACCCTGACCATGGCCGTCACCATCAAGAGCCAGAAGCTCCCCGGCCCCATCACCTACACCGTCGCCTACAAGGCGGCCAACTGACATGACCCTGCTGGAGGCCCGGGGCGTCGGCAAACGCTACGACGCCCGCTGGGTCCTCAAGGACCTGGACCTGGACGTGGCCCCCGGCGAACGCGTGGCCCTCCTGGGACCCTCCGGCTGCGGCAAGACCACCCTCCTGAACCTCCTCGGCGGCCTCGACCGCGCCGACGAGGGGACGGTGCGCTTCCGGGGCGGCGACCTGGGCGCCGCGGCCCCGGCCGAACTGGCCCGCCTTCGCCGGGAGAGCATCGGCACCGTCTTCCAGTTCTTCCACCTCGTGCCGGTGCTCACGGCCCGGGAGAACGTTGAACTGCCCCTCCAGCTCCTGGGGTGGGAGCGCCCCGCCCTGGAAGCCCGGGTGGACGCCCTCATGGAGGCCGTGGGCCTGGGGAGCCGCGCCGGGGCCTGGCCCCGGGAGATGTCCGGCGGCGAGATGCAGCGCGTGGCCGTGGCCCGCGCCCTGGCGAGCCGGCCCGCCCTGCTCCTGGCCGACGAGCCCACCGGGAACCTGGACAGCGCCAGCGGCGAGCGGGTGCTGGAGCTCCTGGCCGGCCTCACGGAGCGGGAGGGGGCGGCCCTGGTGATGGTCACCCACTCCGACGCCGCCGCTTCCATCTGCCACCGGGTGGTCCAGATGAAGGACGGCAGGATCATCGGGACGGCCCCGTGAACAGCCTTTTCGCCAGGCTCGTGGGGCGTTCCCTGCGCCTGGAGGCGGGCCGGGCCTTCCTGGCCGTCCTGGCGGTGGCCCTGGGTGTCTCGGTCTTCCTTTCCATCCGCCTGGCCAACCGCGCCGCGGTGGCCAGCTTCGACGGCTTCGCCCAGGGGGTGGGCACCGGCGCCGAGTACACGGTGCGGGCCGCCTTCGGCCCCCTGGACGAGACGGATCTGGCGCGCCTGGAGCCGCTGCGCCGGGACCTGTGGATCCGCCCCGTCCTGGAGGGCGGCTTCTGCAGGGAGGAGGGCCTCGAGACCTTCCAGATCCTGGCCACGGACCTGGTTNNTGGCGGCGGGACCTTCTCGGGCTCCGGCCTCCTGGACCCCGACGCGGTCCTGGCGGCCCCGGCCCTGGGCGTCCCGCCCGGCGCGACCCTCCGCGGCTTCGTGGACGGCCGCATCGTGACCTTACGGGTGGCGGGCCTGATCCCCACCCTCCCCGAACGGCCCGCCCCCCAGCGGAACCTGCTGGTCATGGACCTCCCCGCCGCCCAGCTCCTGCTGCGCCGCCCGGGCCAGCTGGACCGCCTCGACCNNGCTCCTGCCGGGCCGGAGCGCCACCCAGGAACGCGTCTCCGCCGCCCTGCCCCCGGGCTGGATCCTGGAACCCGCGGAGCAGCGGGCCAGCAGCTCCCGGGCCATGAGCGGCGCCTTCCGCCTCAACCTCACGGTGCTCTCCCTCATCGCCCTGGCGGTGGGCGCCTACCTGCTCTTCCAGGCCTTCGACGCGGCGGTGAACCGGCGGCGGGAGACCTGGGCGCTGCTCCAGGCCCTGGGCTGCCCCCGGGGCCGGATCCTGGGCTTCGTGCTGGGCGAGGCGGCCATCCTTGGCGTCCTGGGAAGCCTCCTGGGCGTGGGCCTGGGCTGGGCGGGCGCCCAGGGCGCGGTGCGCTTCGTGGCGCGCACCATGGACGCCCTGTACGGGGCGGCCTCC
>DBME01000383.1:0-349 GCA_002298155.1 Holophagaceae bacterium UBA706
TGAAGGTGATGGCGTCCACGCCGTTCATGGCTGCGGCGTAGCCGCCCACATACTTCAGGACGCCGTAGGACAGGACCTCGTGGGCCAGCTTGGCGCGCTTGTTCTTGTCCATGGCCTCCTCCACCTCGCGGCAGTCGGAGGAGACGCCGGAGATGCCCAGCAGGCCGGACTTCTTGTTGAGCAGGCCGGAGAGGGCGGGGCCGTCGAGCTTCTCCTGCTCCATGAGCGTGGTGAGGACGCCGGGATCCAGGTTGCCGCAGCGGGTGCCCATGACCACGCCTTCCAGGGGCGTGAGGCCCATGGAGGTGTCGACGCTGCGTCCGTTGTGCACGGCGGTGATGCTGCTGCC
>DBME01000383.1:471-3097 GCA_002298155.1 Holophagaceae bacterium UBA706
AAGGCGGTGTCGAACACGGCCACCTGGGGCACGCCGGGGAAGAGCTCCTGGGCGGTGCGGATGCCGGAGGCCGCGGGGGGATTGTGCAGCGGCGCGTAGAAGGCCAGCTCCTCGATCTCCTGGAGCACGGCGGGGGTGATCAGCTCGGGATCGCCGAAGTTGGGACCGCCGTGCGCCACGCGGTGGCCGACGGCGTCGACATCCTGGTCCTCGGTGAGGACGGTGTGCTTGAGCTGGTCCATGATGGCGGCCAGGGCCTTCTTGTGGTTGGCCATGTCGAGCTCGAGGCGGCCCTTCTCGCCCTGGATGGTCCAGCGGATGAACCCCTCGGAGAGGCCGATGCGCTCGGCGATTCCGTCCGCCAAGGTCTTCTCCTCCGCCATGTCCACCAGATTGAACTTCAAGGACGACGAACCGGCGTTGAGTACAAGGATCAGCACAAGAGACTCCTATCAATTCCCGATGGAATCAGTCTAAACCCACTGGCCTCCAACTTCGCATGAACGCGGGTCAGTTATGCCCTAGATCACCTGACCGGCCCGGCACAGGCTCACCAGGGGGCATGCCGCGCAGCCCGGCAGGGTGCGCACGCCGGGGCAGTCTCCCAGGATGCCGAGGTGCGCGATGGGGAAGTCGTACCGGAGGGGATCCTCCGGGCACAGGGCGCGCAGGGCGTCGGTGATCTCCTGCGCCAGTTTGCCGTCCGGCGTCCGGCGCCGGCCCAGGCCGATGAAGCCGGAGATGCGCGCCACGTGCGTGTCCAGGGGCATGACCAGGTCCGCGCGGGGGTAGGTGGTCCAGAGGCCCAGGTCCGGCCATTCGTCCCGCACCATCCAGCGCAGGAACATCCGCCAGCGCTTGCAGGCGGCGCCCTGGAGCGGGTCGGGAAGATTGAATCTCAGTCCCGGAGTCTCGGGGAGTTCGCCGCGCAGGCGCAGCATGAGGGCCGAAAGACGCGCGTCGGCGGAGCCTTCCGGCCCCGGCGCGAGATGGGCCTCCAGGCCGTGGCCGCCGCTCTCCAGGTCCAGGCGGGCCCAGGCGAGGATCCAGTGGGCCATGTCCTCGCCGGTGTGGAAGCGCCAGCACCAGGTGGCCAGGGCCTTCCGCAGGGCTGCCAGGGCCTGCCCGGGAGGCGTCTCCGCCAGCCACCGCGCGGGGTGGTCCCCCAGGGGCGCCAGGGCGCCCTCGATGGCCTTGAGCATGGGCGCGACGCGGCCGTAGGCCAGGTGCGCCGCCACGAAGGCCGCAAGCTCCTGGTCGCGGGGGTCCCGGTAGCGCCGGGGGATCACCAGCGGGTCCAGGGCCAGGGAGGCCTCGCCCAGGTAGCGGTCATGAAGCTCATCCAGCTGGGCCTTGAGCCGGCCTTGGCGAGCGGGTGATGAGCGTTTTCGGGAAGGCGTCACGTCCTGGGGATCCGAAGTGTCAGGACTCCATCTTCGCAGGAAACGTCGGCCTTCAAGGTCTGCCGGAGGTGAACGGCCCAGCGGCCGCTGATGTCGCCGGGGCGGTCCTCGGGCACGGCGACCAGGGTATCGGGCACGAAGGTGGCGGGGGCCAGGCGGACCCGCCAGCAGCCATCTTCGATGGCGCACCGGATGTCCAGGAGGCCGGTATGCACGTAGGGAAGCACCTGCCGGGCGACGGCGCGCACGTATGTCCTCAGGAGGGTGCCGAGCCAGAGGTCGGGGGCCGGACCCCCCTCATACACGATGGCGAACTGGCACTTGAACAGGATGCCCATGGGGCGGAGCTCCTCGGCCAGCTGGGCCCGCCAGTCCACGCCCTCCTGCATGAGGGCCTCCGGCAGGGTGCCCATGGCCAGATGGCGGGCCCGGACCAGGGTGGCCATGCCTTCCTCCACCACCGCGTCCAGGCGGTCCTTGTCCCGGACGCCCAGGGGGCGCTGGGGGTCGGCCAGTTCCAGAATCCCCTGGATGCCCGCCAGGATGTTGGCCATGTCGTGCAGAGCGGACCTAATCAAGAGTTCCGAATGTTTTTCCATGTTCGGCAACTTTCTGGGCAGATGGACCCTACTGCGATTAAACTTCTGGGATATTAACCTGGAAAGGCCGCACGCTGATGCACTCCGAGACCAAGAAATTGGGCGAACTGCTTGTGGAAGCCGGTTTGATCACGCCGGGACAACTGCAGGAAGCTCTCCGGTACCAGAAGGCCGCCGGCGGCCGCATGGGCAGCAACCTCGTGGCCATGGGCATCATCAGCGAGGATTCGCTGATGGATTTCCTGGCGCGCCAGACCGGTGTCCCCCGCCTGGACGTGAAGCATGTGGAAGTGCAGCCTTCGGTCCTGGAGCGCATTCCACGGCGCCTGGCCGAACAGATGACCATCCTCCCCATCTCCTTCAAGGAACCCAAGTCCCTGGTCCTCGCCATGGCGGACCCCTCGGACCTCAACGCCGTGGACAGCGCCCGCTTCGCCTCCGGCCTGAACATCGAGCCGATGGTGGCATCCCACTCCGCCCTGCGCATGGCCATCGCCGACCAGTACCGCAAGCTGGAATCCGGCTCCCTGGGCGTGACCATCGAGGTCTCCCGCACCCCCATCGACGAGAGCCTCCCGGTCAATTTCGAACTGCCCCCCCCGGTGGTCCCCACCACCCCCAAAA